>CAZBII010000003.1:82702-83752 GCA_964491665.1 uncultured Moraxellaceae bacterium | reverse complement strand
CATGTACCATTGGCGGGCAGTGGTGTCATCCACACGTAGCAGCATGCGATAGTGCGTCCAGCTCAATTCGTGACGCAGTGCGTCACAATTTGGAAATGCCCGAAAAAACAGCCGCAAATTGCGAAAGTTCGAGGCATCGACCCCTTTGCCGAACTCTTGCATCAATTCACCCGCCAGGCGTGGTAGCAGACGCTTGCCATACTCGGCGCGGGCTTGCCCACCCTGCTCAAACTCGACGATGTGGCGACCCACCTGCCAGTAGGTCTGCACCTGTACGGTGTCGACGGCCTGCAGGGCGCGCTGGCGGCCTTGCCGAATCAGTTCGCGCAGTGCATTGAGCAACTGCTCTGGCATGGGTTCAATCGGGCTCATTTGCGTATGCTCCTTGCTCAGATATCCAGTTTCGGCAAGCCGTTGACGATTTTCATCGTTTCCAGGCTCACGGTGATCACGCGCATGAACAGCTCCAGCGGGTACTTGGGGTTGTGCATGGTTTCGATGGCCCAGTCGTTGGCGTCGTTGACGATGCCGCTGTCCTTGTCGGTTTTGACGCACTGGCGTTCGACGACCCAGTCGAGCGCGGGTTTGCCGTTGACCACGTAATCATAAGCCTCCAGCGGGATGCCGGTGAGGGTGATGCGGTGGTTGTAGATCAGGGTGGTGAGGTCTTTGTCCTTGCCCTTCTTGGGATACTTCATTTTCTCGACACGGTAGTCGGCATCGGTGAGCGGGGTTTTGCCGCTCACTTCGATTTTTACCGGGTAAGGTTGCACGGTTTCGTAGTTCAAGTGCAGTTCTGCCAAGTCGCGGCCAGCTTGCGAGAAATGCCAGAAACCCTTGGCCGTTTTAACAGCGGGGATGCGCGGCAGTTCCTTGCTGAGGTTATCGGCGTAGCGTTCGCGGTAGTCGGGCGAGTGCAGCAGGCCGTAAACGTAGTAGAACAGGTCTTCCTTGCTGATGGGTTCGCCGGGGTAGGTGTTCTGGAAATGGTGCAGGCCCTCATCGGTGATAGCGTCCTTGCGAGTGTAGCCAGATGGAGCATCATGCTGC
>CAZBII010000003.1:0-82602 GCA_964491665.1 uncultured Moraxellaceae bacterium | reverse complement strand
TTGCTTGCTTGCTTGCTTGCTTGCTTGCTTGCTTGCTTGCTTGCTTGCTTGCTTGCTTGTCAAAGAGTGAGCCTTGCTCTGGTACGGCGTCAAAATCGATTTGGCCGGCTTCTTTTTCGGATTCGTATAAGTGCAGCGGAAAGCACTGACCAGTGTCCAGAGTGTGAAGATTGGGGAGTGCATTAACTATTAATGCGGAAAAACCACTGCGTGCACCAATTCCAGAAACGCATATGGCTAAATTTCTACCTCCATTTGGAAAAATAGATGGCATCTGATAAACCATATCATTAAATCTACGATTGAAATAAAGCCACTGCTTTACAAATGGTCGATAAAGGCTTTGTGTTATGGACATTTTGTCAAATTCATAATGCCGTTCTTTAACTAAATCTTGTTTTAGTGAGCGTGCCCAGCTAATTTTTGTGGGGTCTGGATCAATAAATTCATCAACTTTATCTTCCCGTGACTTTTTATCCATTCCAGAGTACGCAAGAGAAAATCTCTTTGTTTCACTGTTATAGAACTCTATCATTCTCGACATATTCGAATCCAAATTACTGTTGGATGCGTTAATACACCAAGAGTCTCTTGCTGTATTAACGCCCATCGAGAATGTATTAAATAACCTGACCTGATCTTTGTCTTTCTTGTTTCCTAAGGCTATATAGTTTGAAAAGCTATTGTCGCGCTGGCTAATCCAGTCGCCATGGTGATCTGGTGATATAGCCTCCCAATCTGTCATTCCGCAAATACTGGAATACGCGCGGATAGCTTCCAGCTTTTCTGTGGTTGTTAAGTCATTACCAATATCATGGTAGAAAATCTGGCCTTTTTGCTTGGCGTTCGGATTCTTCGTAAACAGCGTAATAGAGATGCCTGTCATGCTGCCGCTTCCAAAAATGTTCTGACCTTCTCTGGCGCGACCTTTGCTAAGCATGTTCTTGCGAATATCTCCGCGAAGGTTTAGAACATGGATGCTGCTGAATTCTTCAGTCAAACATTTTCGCAAGCCATCCATCGCCGGTTTCTCTATAAAGCCTGAACCGGACACAAATCCAATTACGCCGGCATTGCCAATTCGATCGCTTGCCCAACGAATAGCTCGGATATAACTATCGTACAAAGGATTCTTATTTGTTGCCGACGAGCGTTCAGCGTAAGTAGAACGAATACGCCCGTCTAAGTATGGGTAGGAAATATTTTGATTGTTATCATTCTCAGATGTTTGTTTTGCCGAATACGGCGGATTCCCCATAATCACCCGAATATCCAGCTTCTTCTGCCGTTTTCGCCGCGCACTGTTCTTCACCAGAATCTGGTCCACCAGATCCTCTTTCTCATACAGCTGAAAGGTGTCCGTTAAACAAATCCCCTCAAACGGCTGATACTCGCCGCCCGCAATACTGTGATACACCGCCTCGATATTGATCGCCGCAATGTAATAGGCCAGCAGCACAATCTCATTGGCGTGGATTTCGTGCTTGTACTTGTGCGCCAGTTCTTCCGGCTTGATCAGCCCGCTTTGCAGCAGGCGGGTAATAAAGGTGCCAGTGCCGGTAAAGGGGTCAATGATATGCACGCCCTTGCTGCCCAGCGTCTGGCCGAACTCGGTTTGCAGAATGTGGTTGATGCTGTGGATGATGAAATCCACCACCTCTACCGGGGTGTAGACAATGCCGAGGCGCTCGGTCATTTTCGGGAAAGCGTTGCGGAAAAACTTGTCGTACAGTTCCACCACGATTTTCTGTTTGCCTTCGGCATTGGTGATGCCTTCGGCGCGCAGCTTCACACTGGCATAGAACTTTTCCAGTGTGTCGGCTTCTTTGTCCAGCCGGTGTTCCTGCAACACATCCAGCACGCCCTGTATGGCCAGCGACATGGGGTTGTGCTGGGCAAAACTGTAGCCTTCGAACAGCGCATCAAACACGGGTTTGGTGATCAGGTGCTGGGCCAGCATTTCAATGATTTCGCTGTCGCTGATGCTGTCGTTCAGGTCGTCACGCAGTTCATGGGCAAAGCTGTTGAAGGCTTGCTGTTCTTTGCTGTTGGCCGGGTCTTCCAGAATGGCGGTGATGCGGTCGATATGGGTGCGGGCAATCTTGGCAATGTCATTGGCCCAGTCTTCCCAGTGGCTGCGGTTGCCGCATTTCTGCACCACCTTGGCATACAGGGCGCGTTCGATTTCGCCTACTTCAAATTGCAGAGTGAGGTTGTCTTCCTTGGTGTATTTTTTTACCGGCTCGCCAATGCCGAAACTGCCCTTGCCGGTGTCGCCTTTTTTCTTGGCGATAGACCTGTCCTGTTTGTTCTGGATTTTGTCAGTGACGGCGATCACTTCCATTTTGGCTTTGTCATTGCCCGCCAGTTCCAGCTTGTTGATCATGGCGTCGAAGCGGTCATCGTGCGAGCGCAGGGCTTGCAGCACCTGCCACACCACGCGGTAGGTCTGGTTGTCATCCAGCGCTTTATGCGGCTCGACGCCCGCAGGAATCACCACCGGCAGGATCACATAACCGCGCTGCTTGCCCGGCGCGTTGCGCATCACGCGCCCCACCGACTGCACCACATCCACCTGTGAGTTGCGTGGCGTCAAAAACAGCACGGCATCCAGCGCCGGCACATCCACGCCTTCGCTCAGGCAGCGCACGTTGCTGAGGATGCGGCAGGTATTGGCGGGCGTCTCAGCTTTCAGCCAGTTGAGCTTTTCCTCTTTTTCAGTGGCGTTCATGCTGCCATCGACATGGGCGGCTTCGCAGATCAGGCGCGCATTGTCTTCAATATCTTCCTGCTCCTGATAGGCTTCCACTACCCGCTGGAACATGCCGGCAATCTGTTTGGAGCTGACTTTATGGGTCTTGCCGCCGGCTTTCTGGGTTTCGATCACCTGACAGAAGGCCACGGCCTTGCGCATCGGTGTGGTGTCGCCATTCAGTTCTTCCTGGGTGCCGATTTTGGCCAGCGCCTTCCAGCAACCCACGATCTTGCCGGCGTCATCCACTTTCAGGGTGTTGTTTTCATCTTTCCACAGCGATTGCAGACGGCGGTTGATGTGGCTTTCTTCCACCGCCAGCACAATCACCTTGTAATCGCACAGCAGGCCGCGCTTCACCGCTTCGGAAAAGGTGATGACGTAGAGTTCCTTGCCGTACAGGGCTTCGTCATCCATGGAACACAGCGCCACGTCTTCTTTGTCCGCTTTGGCTTTCGCCTGCTCGCCATAAATGCGCGGGGTGGCGGTCATGTACAGGCGTTTGGCGGCGCGCAAAAATTTGGCGTCGTGTACTTTCACGAAGGCGCTTTCATCTTCGCCGCCAAAGGTTGCGCCGGTGGTGCGGTGGGCTTCGTCGCAGATAATCAGATCGAAGTCCGCCAGCTGGTGTTCGTGTTGCGCTTTGCTGATCACATCAATGGAGTGGTAGGTGCTGAACACCACGCTCATGTGGCTGGCGTCATGGCGCTTGGCCATTTCCACCGCCAGACGTTTCGGTTCGGTGGTGGCGGGATAGCGCAGTTCGTGGGCGAAGGTTTGCACGGCGTCGTCATCGCCCTTGCCCTTTTTCTTGCCCACGTCGCTGTCGGAACACACGGCAAAGCTGTGCAGCGGAACGTCGCTTTCTTGCGTCCATTCGGTGAGGATTTGCGACAGCAGTGACAGGCTGGGCACCAGAAACAGTACGCGCTTGCCCTTGCCGGCCAGCGCTTCGGCAATTTTCAGGGCGGTAAAGGTTTTGCCGGTGCCGCAGGCCATGATCAGTTTGCCGCGTGCGGCGGTCTGCAAGCCGGCTTGCACATTTAACAGCGCGGTTTTCTGGTGTTCGCGCAGCTGTTTCTTCTGCTTGAGGACCACTTCCTTTTGGCTGGGCTGGAATTTCGCCCAGTCGATCTGGCTGTTCTCCAGATCGTTCAGATCGATGCGGGTAACGGGCGGGTGCTGGTCAAACAGCGCCACTTCGGCGTTGTCGCTCCAGTTGCTGGTGGTGGTAATGATGACGCGGCGGGAAAAGGTTTTTTTGCCCGAGGCGGTAAAGAAGCTGTCGATGTCGGCTTTGACGACGCGATGATCTTCTGCGTAGAACTTGCACTGGATGGCGTGGAATTCGTCGGTGCCCTGGGTTTGGGCGACCAGATCGATGCCGGTGTCTTTGGCGTTGAAGCCCAGGTCGGGGTGGGCTTTTACCCAGTCGGCATAGGTCCATACATGGCTATAAAGGTCGCGGTAGGTGGCTTCGTGGCGCAGGTACTGGATGCACAGCTCTTCAAAGTAGGTGCCTTTCTCGCGCTCGGTAACGGCGGCGTTGCGGAAGGTGGCGAGAAGGGTTTGCAGAGCGGTCATGGATTGAAGCTTCCTTGGTGAATTGCAGGCAAATTTATGCTTTACCATAACTTCAATCAGTTCAAAGGGGTAGGGTTGCGGTTCGGTCTGCAGGGTGTCGGGCGCTGAAAACAAAAAAGCCCCGATGTTGCCATCGAGGCTTTCTGTTTTATGTATGGTGCCCGGAGACGGAATTGAACCGCCGACACGGGGATTTTCAATCCCCTGCTCTACCGACTGAGCTATCCGGGCATGTCGCAAGAGCCGCGTATTAAACCGGTTGGCCGCCCTTGCGTCAAGCCCGGCCCTCACCTTTTTTCATCTGCCTTCAAGCCTTTGGCGGCACGTAGCCTTCTGGCTTTTCGTAATCGTCGCCGGCGATGAACTTGTCGAACTCGCCCTGCAGGAAGGTCTGGGTGGCGGGGTCCAGCAGATTCAGGCGTTTCTCGTTGATCAGCATGGTCTGGTGTTTCAGCCAGTCCATCCAGGCCTGGCGCGACACGTTGTCGAAGATGTCCTTGCCGCGGGGGCCGGGGTAGGGCGCGGCGGGCAGGCCTTCCATTTCCTTTTGATACTTGCGGCAGAACACGGTGCGGCTCATGGGGATTCCTGCGAAAACAGCTGGTCGATCAGTTTGCGGACCGGGGCAGCCAGGCCCAGGTCGCGGATTTGCTGCCCGTTATACCAGACCTGTCCGGCCCCTGCCACGCCGCCTTCCAGGATGCGGTCGGGGCGGCGGTCCAGCTGCACCTGCACCGGGTGGATGTCCAGATGGTAGTGCGAGAAGGTGTGGCGGAAGGCGGGCCATTCCTGCCACTGGACGATGCGGGTGGTGCCGTCCAGTGCCAGGACCGAGGCGATGTCGTCGCTGCCGCCGAATTCCGGCAGGCTCCACAGGCCACCCCAGATGCCGGTCTGCGGGCGCTTGTATAGAAGCAGGTCGTCGCCGCTTTGCAGCAGCAGCATCCAGGTGCTTTTTTCCGGCAGGGTCTTTTTCTCTTTGGAATGAGGGAATTCCGCCTGTCTGCCCTGGATGCGTGCCTCGCAGATGTCGCTGAACGGACAGATGCCGCAGGCGGGCTTGCTGCGGGTGCAGAGGGTGGCGCCGAGGTCCATCATGGCCTGGGTGTAGGCGCCGGTGCGCTCGGCGGGGGTGTACTGTTCGGCGATCTGCCACAGGCGGTCGGCGACTTTCGGCAGGCCGGGCCAGCCTTCCACGGCATGCAGGCGGGCCAGCACGCGCTTGACGTTGCCGTCGAGAATCGGCGCGGCGATGCCCATGCTGATGCTGGCGATGGCGCCGGCGGTGGAGCGGCCGATGCCGGGCAGAGCGGCCAGGGCGTCGACGCTGCGGGGGAATTCGCCGCCGTGTTCCGCCACCACCTCCTGCGCCGCCTTGTGCAGGTTGCGGGCGCGGGCGTAATAGCCGAGTCCGGCCCAGTGCTGCAGCACGTCGTCTTCCGGCGCGGCGGCCAGGGCTTCCACCGTGGGGAAGCGGTCCATGAAGCGCTCGAAATAGGGGATGACGGTGTTCACCTGGGTCTGCTGCAGCATGATTTCCGAGACCCAGACGCGATAGGGGGAAATGGCCTGCTGCCAGGGCAGATGGGTGCGGCCGTGGCGGTCGAACCAGGTAAAAACGCGCTGCTGGAAATCGGTGGCGGTGATCAAGGCGGGGCGGTCCGGTTGGCTGAAACGACAAACGGCCCAAAGGTTAATCAAAATCAACAGTCTGGACCACCGATTTATGGCGTTGTGGGCGAGTGCCGCTGGGTGCGCCGATAAACCCTCTATACTTAAACGATTCTTCTCCAGGGCCCGCTGATCGGGTAGCACTTTTCAGGTGAACGTGGACAGACGCTCGATGCGCCAGTGGCTGGCGCCCACCATCCAGAACAAACTGCTGGCCGTGATGCTGGTGGTGGCACTTGCGCCGCTGGTGGTGTTCGGCTCGCTGGCCTATTTCAAATCCCGCGAAACCATTATCAACCAGGTGGGCGAACGCCTGCAGGCGGCGTCGTTGCTAGCGATGTCGCAGGTGGACCGCACGTTCGGCTTCAGCGAGGAAAACATCCGCTCGTGGGCGGCGCTGGATGTGATGCAGGATGTGGAGCGTGGTGATCCGCAGGGCATGGTGAGCGACATGCTGACCGACTACCAGCAGGCCTACGCGGTGTACAGCACGCTGGTGGCGGTGGACATGGACGGCGTGGTAGTGGCGGCCGGCGACAAGGATCTGCTGGGCATTCAGGTGGATGACGCCGAGTGGTTCCAGCAGGTGAAGGCCACGGGCAAGCCGGTGATGTCGCCGCTGCGGCTCGATCCGCAACTGGGCGGTTATGGTGTCGGCATCAGCGTGCCGATCTTCCGCAGCTTTTCCAAAAACGAAATCATCGGCGTGCTCAAGGCCAGCTTCGACTGGCGCGAGCTGCTGCAGCAGATTCACATGATCGAGGTGATTCCCGGCGGCCAGAGCGAGCAGGGCTATGCCGTGCTGATCGACCGCGATGGTTTCATCGTGGCGGCGCCGGATTTCATTCTGAGTGACGACGACGGCAGCGTGACGGAATCGGATCTGCTGCGGGTGCATGGCAAGCGCTGGTGGGTGACGGAAAATCCGCTGCTGCTGGACCGTCTGCTGCACCGCTCCGGGCACCGTTACATCCGGCGCGGCGATCTGGAGCTGCTGCTGGTGAACATGCCGGCGGAAGAATTCAAATACATCAAGAATACCGGCTGGAGTCTGGTGCTGGTGCGCGATGCCGCCGATGCGCTGGAAGACATCGCTTTCATCCGCGAGCGCGCGGTGATGATCGGCATGCTGGCGATCCTGCTGATCGGCGTCGTGGCGTATGTCATGTCGCGCCAGATCGGTGAGCCGATCACGCGGCTGTCGCAGTGGGCCAGCGAGCTGTCGCGCGGCAATCTCGATCGCAAGCTGGCGCTGCGCAGCAATGACGAACTGGGTCAGCTGGCGGTGTCGCTCGACAACATGCGCCAGGACATCAAGTCCTACACCGATGAACTGCGCGAAGCGAAGGATCGTTATCAGGCCATCATCGGCTCCATCGATTGCGTGGTGTGGGAAGCGCAGATCGATCCGCCGCGTGTGACGTTGCTGAGCGGGCAGGTGGAGCACGTGCTGGGCCATTCGCCCGATCAGGTGCTGGAGATGCTGGGACACTGGCGGCGCTGGATTCACCCGGATCATCATGCGCGCATCATGACGGCGTTTTCGTCCGCCGTGTCGGAGGGGCGCGACAGTTACGTGGAATTCAAGGTGCGCCACGGCGACGGCGAATGGGTGTGGCTGAAGGCGCTGGTGTCGGTGGTGATCGACGGCCTGCAGGTGGTGGGCCTGCGCGGCGTATTGGTAGACATCAACGATATCGTGAAGGCGTCCGAGGAAATGGCCGAGGCCCGCGACATCGCCGTGAAAACCGCTGACGACAAGAGCCGTTTCCTGGCGATTGTCAGCCACGAAATCCGCACGCCGATGAACGGCATGCTGGGCATGCTCGACCTGCTCAACGACAGCGAACTGAATCACGAACAGCGCGAGGCGCTGGCGCTGGCGACCCGTTCCGGCCGCAACCTGCTTTCCCTCGTTGACGACGTGATGGATTTTTCCCGGCTGGAAAATGGCGAGATGGAATTCCGCCACGAACAGGTCAACGTGCACGAGCTGTTTCATTCCGCCGTGAATCTGGTGGCGCCGGATGCCTACCGCGCCGGCCTCGATATTGGCGTGGTGCTGGAAGCCAATCTGCCGCAGAAAATCGTCACCGATGCCACCAAGTTGCGCCAGCTGCTCACCAGCCTGCTGTCGAACGCAGTGAAGTTCACCAGCCACGGTTCGATCCTGCTGTGGGCCGAGATGCTGCCGCCGCACCGCCTGTATGTGGAAGTGAAGGACACCGGCATGGGCATCGAGGCCGAACGTCAGCAGGACCTGTTCCAGCCGTTCGTGCAGGCGGACGGTTCCTCTACCCGCAAGTTCGGTGGCTCGGGGCTGGGTCTGGCGCTGTGCCAGCGCATCGTCAAGGCCATGGGCGGCAAGATCGGCGTCAAGTCAATCAAGGATGTGGGTTCTTCTTTCTACTTCGAATTGCCGGTGGAAATTCCCCACGGCCAGACCTCGCTGGCGGAACAGATGCGGCAGGGTTTTCAGGCCGGTGCCGGCGGCGCGGTGCTGCTGATCGGCGATCTGCCCGCCACGCAGATGGTGATCCAGATCGCCTGCCAGCAGTGGGGTCTGGAATTCCAGTGGGAGCCGAAGGAAACCCGCGTGATGCGCAATCTGGAGGAGATCCTGCAGACCCGCAATTACCGCTGGATTTTCATCGCCCAGGAAATCAGCGACCGCTTCTGGGAAAAGCTCAGCCCGCATCTGAACAGTTCCACCAGCGCGCGCATCATCCAGCTGCGTCTGCCCACGGAACGTTATGGCCAGCGCCCGCTGCCCCATCTGTATGTGCCGTTCTCCACCGCCCAGCTGGCGGACTGCATGCTGGGGCGGGGCGGCAGCGACACGAGTGCGCAGGTGGAGCCGCTGCGGGTGGCGAACCTGCCACGGGTGCTGGTGGTGGACGACAACGAGGTCAATCGGCGGGTAGCCTGCGGCTATCTGCGCAAGATGGGATTCACCTGCGACATCGCCGAGAACGGCCAGCAGGCGCTGGAGGCCGTGCGCACCACCGCCTATCTGCTGCTGTTCATGGATTGCCAGATGCCGGTGATGGACGGCTACGAAGCCACCCGCCAGATCCGCCAGTGGCTGGCAGGCAAGCCGCTGCCGATCATTGCCGTGACAGCCAATGCCATGGAGGGGGACCGGGAGAAATGCCTCGACGCCGGCATGGACGACTATCTGGCCAAGCCCCTGCGCAAGGAAACGCTGGAAGCCATGATTGAGCGCTGGCTGCCCGGCGGCCGGGCGGCCCATCGCTAATCCGCCCCGTTGCCTGCCCCAACCCCCGCCAAATTCGGGTATAATTCCGCCCTTTCCCAAAGCCGCTGAGGTCGTCATGTCGCAACGCAGTGCCCGCGTGGAGCGCAACACGCTGGAAACCCAGATCACCGTCGCCGTCAACCTGGACGGCACCGGCCAGTGCAAGCTGGACACCGGGGTGCCCTTTCTGGAACACATGCTGGATCAGGTGGCCCGTCACGGCCTGATCGACATCGAAATCGTCGCCAAGGGCGACCTGCACATCGACGCCCACCACACGGTGGAAGACATCGGCATTACCCTGGGTCAGGCGCTGGCCAAAGCCTGGGGTGACAAGAAGGGCCTGCGCCGTTACGGTCACGCCTATGTGCCGCTGGACGAGGCCCTGTCCCGCGTGGTGCTGGACCTGTCCGGCCGCCCCGGTCTCGACCTCAACTGCACCTTCACCCGCGCCATGATCGGCAGCTTCGACGTCGACCTGTTCTCCGAATTTTTCCACGGCCTGGTCAACCACGCCGCCATCACCCTGCACATCGACAACCTGAAGGGCAAGAACGCCCACCATCAGGCGGAAACCATTTTCAAGGCTTTCGGCCGCGCCCTGCGGGTAGCGGTGGAGCGTGACGAGCGCATGGGCGGCGTGACGCCGTCCACCAAGGGCGTGCTGTGAGCAGGACAACGGTTGCCGTCATCGACTACGGCATGGGCAATCTGCACAGCGCAGCCAAGGCGCTGGAGAAAGTGGCACCGGGCGCGCGCGTGATCGTCACGGCGGATGCGAAAACCATTCTGTCTGCCGACCGTGTGGTGTTCCCCGGCGTCGGTGCCATTCGCGACTGCATGGGTGAAATTTTGCGGCTGGGCTTGGACGAAGTGGTGCGCGAGGCTGCGCAAGCCAAACCGCTGCTGGGCATCTGCGTGGGCATGCAGAGCCTGATGACGCACAGTGAAGAAAACGGCGGCGTCGACTGCCTCAACCTGTTTGCCGGCCAGGTGAAATTTTTCGGCGACAACCTGCATGACGCCAGCGGTGAAAAACTGAAAGTGCCGCACATGGGCTGGAACCAGATACAGCAGACCCGGCCGCATCCGCTGTGGCGCAACATCGCCGACGGCGCGCGTTTCTATTTCGTGCACAGCTATTACATCCGGCTGGACGATGAAAAACTGATGACCGGCCGCTGCGAATATGGCGTGCCGTTCACCGCTGCACTGGGGCGCGAGAACGTGTTCGCCGTGCAGTTCCATCCGGAAAAAAGCCAGAAGGCAGGTCTGACCCTGCTGCAGAATTTCATGGAGTGGGACGGGCAAGCCTGAACCACGCACCAACCAAAGAGACTTCAACATGCTGATCATTCCCGCCATCGATCTCAAAGACGGAAAATGCGTACGCCTGCGTCAGGGCCTGATGGACGACGCCACCGTGTTCTCCAACGACCCTGTCGCCATGGCCGACCAGTGGGTGGAGCAGGGCGCGCGCCGTCTGCACCTCGTCGATTTGAACGGTGCCTTTGAAGGCGAGCCGGTAAACGCCGGCGTGGTGGAAGCCATCGCGAAGAAATATCCCAACCTGCCGATCCAGATTGGCGGCGGCATCCGTCTGATGGACACCATCGAAACCTACCTGAATGCGGGCGTCACCTACGTCATCATCGGCACCAAGGCGGTGAAGCAGCCGTCGTTCGTGAAGATTGCCTGCAACGCCTTTCCCGGCCACATCATCGTCGGCATCGACGCGAAAAATGGCCTGGTGGCCACCGATGGCTGGGCGGAAGTTTCGGAGATGCAGGCGGTGGATTGTGCCAAGCAGTTTGAAGACGACGGCGTCAGCGCGATCGTGTACACCGACATCGCCCGCGACGGCATGATGCAGGGCGTCAACATTGAAGCCACGGTGAATCTGGCGCGCGCGATCAACATTCCGGTGATTGCTTCGGGTGGCGTCACCAACATCGACGACGTGAAGCAGCTGCTGGCGGTGGCGGATCAGGGCATTGCCGGCGCGATTACCGGTCGCGCGATTTATGAAGGCACACTCGATCTGCGCGAAGCCCAGGCGTTTGCCGACGCCTTCCTGGCCGGCAAGGGAGCGTAAAAAATGGGGCTGGCCAAACGCATCATTCCCTGTCTCGACGTCGACAACGGGCGCGTGGTGAAAGGCGTACAGTTTCTCGATATTCGCGACGCCGGTGATCCGGTGGAAATCGCCCGCCGTTACGACGAGCAGGGCGCCGACGAAATCACCTTCCTCGACATCACCGCCAGCCACGAAGGCCGCGACACCATG
This sequence comes from uncultured Moraxellaceae bacterium, assembly GCA_964491665.1. Taxonomy (GTDB): domain Bacteria; phylum Pseudomonadota; class Gammaproteobacteria; order Pseudomonadales; family Ketobacteraceae; genus Ch67. The sequence continues at coordinate 71,049 of CAZBII010000003.1, read as the reverse complement.
GTGCACACCGTGGAAAAAATGGCGAGCCAGGTGTTCATTCCGCTCACCGTCGGCGGCGGCATCCGCAAGCTGGAAGATATTCGCACCATGCTCAATGCCGGCGCGGACAAGGTCAGCATCAACACCGCTGCAGTGTTCAATCCGGACTTTGTCGGCGAGGCCGCCGCGAAATTCGGTTCCCAGTGCATTGTCGTGGCCATCGATGCGAAGAAAGTCAGCGCACCCGGTGCAGTGAACCGCTGGGAAATCTTCACCCACGGCGGTCGCAAGCCAACCGGACTCGACGCGGTGGAGTGGGCGAAGAAAATGGTGGCATTGGGCGCGGGGGAAATCCTGCTCACCAGCATGGATCGCGATGGCACCAAGAACGGTTTTGATCTGGACGTGACCCGCGCTATCAGCGACGCGGTGGCGGTGCCGGTGATTGCGTCCGGCGGCGTGGGCAACCTGCAGCATCTGGCGGACGGTGTGACCCTGGGCAAGGCTGATGCTGTGCTGGCCGCCAGCATTTTTCACTTCGGCGAATACAGCATCCAGCAGGCCAAGCAGTTCATGGCCGCGCAGGGTATCGAGATGCGGCTGGATTGAAAGCAGTGGCAGTCTGTGCGGCTGACGACACCGGCGCGCAGACTGTTACGGTGTGCCTGTCCAGGAATATGGCCAGCTAAAGTGGCCAGTAATGCAATCAGGCGGGCGGCTGCGACAAAATGCCCAACCCCGGCAGCAACCGTCTTCTCACATAACCTTCCAGCTCCACCGGCGAGCGCGGATTCGGATCGGGCATCACCAGAAACGAAATGATGTTGCGTGACAGGAATTCGCAGATTTCCTGCGAGTCCTGCCGCAGTTCCGGATGCGCGGCAAACATCTGATACAGCACCAGCTCACCAAACGCCTGCATGCGTTCCCGCGAATGCCCCACTTCCTGCAGAAACTGTCCGCCGCTGGTGATCAGATGGGACAGCACCGGATTGCGTGGAATCTCCTCGACCGCACACAGAAAGGCCTGCGTGAACTGATCGTCCAGTGTCTTGAACGGTTCGATGTGGCGCGCAATCCGGTCGGCCAGCGCAACGGCCTCGCGCGACAGAATGGCGTCGAACAGTACGTTCTTGCTGGCGAAATAGTTGTAGATGGTCTGGCGGGAAATGCCGAGCACGGTGGCGATGTCGCCAATGCGGGTTTTGTCGATGCCTTTTTCTTTCATGCAGACGATGGCGGCGTCCATGATTCTGGCTTTCAGCACATCTTCGTAGGAAGGATAGGTTGCCTGCATCGGGTGAAAACATCCGCGGGAAAAAGCGATGGCCGATTATAAACGGATGCTGCAGTCAGGGCGAACGCAGCGGACGCCCTGACTGCAACTGCATTACGGTTCGCGGCGGACGTGATTGCCGGGGAACGGCCGGGTGGGACGGGTCTTGTAGAATTTCTCCGCCACTTCCCGCGATTTGTCGCTGCACACCGGATGCGCCCACTTCACGTCGTCGTACACGATGTTGTCATCGGTCGCGTGGATTTTCCCCTTGATTTCATTGACGCCGGCGGGCACGTAATCCAGTTCCAGTTCGTGCCGCAGTTTCCAGGCAATGTTGTGATCCGCGCAGGAAGTGTCGCCGCTCACGCCCAGCGCGCCCAGCAGTTTGCCGGTTTCGTCATACAGCGGCACGCCGCCGCCAAACACATTCACGCCGCCGATTTTTTTGCCCACCATCGGATCTTTTTCCGTGCCGTAATCTGTCGCGTCGCCACCGTAGGCCACTGACACATCCACCGGATTGGAAAACTGCAGTCCGTACAGGCTGCCTTCTTCCGGTTGCACGGCGGCGTACAGGTTGGCGCTGGACAATGCCAGGTCCGGCAGGCTGAACGCGTTGGCGGTGTTGGCTTTCTGCGCTGAAATCACGCGGCTGCCGGGCCACTGGTCGCCACGTTCCTTGCCGGAATACACCACGGCGCGCACCACGCCATCGCGATCCACAATCGCCGCCCACATCTGCGTTTCAAAACCGCCGTTGCCGGAACCCACTACCGATTGCAGTTTGCTGCGCAGATCGGCGTGGGAGGGCAGTTCGCCGGCAAAGGTGATGGCCGGTGTGGCGATGGCTGCGCACAGTGCGGCGGCCAGACTCAGTTTCTGCAACATGGGAATTTCCCCCTTGGGTAAGAATCGGTTTGGTTTGTTGTTGGAATGTTCGCAGCAGATGCGCACCGGATCAGTCCTTGACAGCGCCATACAGGCGCGGCAGCGCTTGGGTGCCCCAGGTGAACACCACAAACGGCATCAGCAACCACGGGCTGTTGGAGAAAATGAATTTGCCCCAGAAGTTGTGGATGTTGCCGGTGTCGACGTTCGGGAACGAGTGGAATGCTTCCAGCGAGTAATACTGCACTGTCGGCGCGATGTGCATGCCGGCGCAGAACATCAGCATGTAGACGGCAGCGGGACTGGTGCGCTTCGAGCGGTACCAGATCCACAGCGCCACGGCAGCAATCGCCGCGTTGAGACAGGCCCACACTTCCGAGAACAGCACATGCAGGTCCACATGCAGATAGCGGATGTCGCCACCGTGAATGTACGACCACCAGGGATAGGCCCACAGCTGGTCTTCCGCATACGCAATTTCGTCATAGCCGAACACCCAGGGAATTTCGTAGGTCAGCGCAATCAGCGCGTAATACCAGACCCAGATTTCCACCATGAATTGCAGGCGCTGGTAGCGGGTGTAACGGGCCAGTGCGGGCAGTTTCAGCCAGGGCACCAGCAGCATGCCGTACATCGACACGTCGAACACCCAGAAGCTGACGTAGGCCATGGTGGTGATGTCGACGTCGTAGAAGTGCACGGCAAGGCCGCCGCAGAAGCCGACCGAGGAAATCAGAAAGGCGAGAATGGCGATCAGCAGCGAGACCTCGCTGTTGATCAGCGGCAGGCGCCGGTAGATGGCTTGGGCTGACATGGTTCCCCTCATGTGTCCGGTTCTTGTTGTTATGTCCGGGCGCGCCCCGGTGTCACAGGTGGCTGTGCTTGGCCGGATTCTGTGACAAAAGATAAAATATGTAAAATACTTTGGACAAAATATTAATAATGTAAATGCGCAGCAGAAAGCATTGTACGTGCTTCAAAGCCGCTGCAGCCCTGCTAAGCTGATAACCAGCATGCAGAGAGTAACCTTCTGACTCAAAAGGAATTAGTTATGTCCCATCCGGTTTCACCCAGTACCGAGACTGTCCTGGCGGTGCCTGCCTACAGCGATCTGGCCAATCTGGCGTTTGGCCTGCGGCGGGAGGTGTTCATGCTGGAACAGGGGGTGTCCCACGCCGATGAGTATGACGATCTGGACCGGGTGGCCACTCATTTCGTGATGGTGCTGGAAGGCAATGTGGTGGCGACCCTGCGGGTACTGTATCTGCCGGAGCACGCCAAGATCGGCCGCTTTGCGGTGCGCAGGAGTTTTCGCGGGCGGGGCGTGGGCGGGCGCCTGTTCCGGGCGGTGATCGAGTCCATCAAGGCCAGCGGTTGTGAACGCATTGCCCTGGAAGCGCAGATCGACAAAACCCGCTTCTACGAAAAATTCGGTTTTCACGTCTATGGCGAGCAGTACATCGACGCCGGCATCGTGCATCGCAGGATGAAGAACTACAAAACGGCAGGCTGAAAAAAGGTTCAGTCGGCTGCAGTTGGCGCTGCCGGTTCTGCCAGCAGTGCCAGCGTGTCCGCACTGAAATAGAAACGTTCCAGATGGCGCCGGATCAGCGCCTCCGCATAACCCTGGTGGATGGCGAAAGCCGCCACATCGTCACTGTAGTTCAGAAACTCCGCCTCGATCATTTCGTAGGTGACACCCATTTCGCTGATGATTTTCTGCAGGGAATCCTCGCCGTATTTTTCGAAGAAAAAATCCACGGCAGCGTCGATGATGTTTTTCAGGTACTCGGACTCGCGGAATTCGCGCCAGAATTCATAACCCAGCACCATCAGTTCCTGCAGGTCGTTTTCGCTGGTGAAATCGCGGAAGCGGGCGACCGGCCAGGTGCTGATTTCGTCCCACAGGTTGAGCGTGGCAGCGAGTGCCTGTTCGCGATAACTGTCCTGATCCAGCAGCTGGTCCAGCATCTGCACGGTTTTGCCAATGCTGCGCTGCAGCAGGCTGTGCGACGACTGTTCCAGCGATTCCTGCCACTGCGGGCGCCGATCCTGTACAAGTTTACCGGCGCGGCGTAAACCGGAACCGATCAGCGGTAGCGTCGTGTATTGCCGGTTCTTCTCCTGCAGATAGCCTTTCAGTACCAGCAGCGACACATCGGCGAGAAATTCCCTGAACGGCGCGCTGCGCTGGATCTGGCTGATGGCGCGATCCAGCTGGCTGCCGGATTCAAAAATCTTTTCCAGAAATTCCTGCGCCAGACGGCTGGGGAAAATGTCGCTGATGCGGGTGGTGTCCTGCGCCGGATGGTTGTAGACGAGATCGGCGATTTCACCGAACAGTTCCGGAATGGCGCCGCCGATTTCCATTTCCAGTGCGTAGCGGTGGGCAGTGCCCTTGATCTTGTCGGCGCTGACGGCGTCGGCCAGCGTGATGCGGTCCAGTGCCTGATAGAGAAACGCGGTCTCTTCACGCACGATGCCGGCCAGACGTTGCGGTGACAGTTCCTGCAGCCAGAAACGTACCTGCGCGTCCAGCAGTTGGCGGGCTTTGACGTGTGAATCGGTGGTCATGGCGTGTGGCTCGCAGTGGGCAACAGACAGTGCCTCGCATTATAGCAAGCTGGTCATGACAGGCATCCAGTGCCGTGGCGCCACAAAAAAAAGGCTGCGAAGCGAACTTCACAGCCATCCCATTGCGAGGTGGGGACTTTCAGCAAATCAGCCGCGGCGGGTCAGCACCTTGGTAGTGGTGACGTTCTCCTCGCCGACGGTGCGGGTGACGCGAATGGTGATCTGGTTGTTGAGTGCGTCGTAATTCATGGTGGTGATCACGTCGCCGTTTTCGTCGCTGTCCATGATCACGCGGTTGAGATCGGAATCAATGCACTGGTTGGCGCAGCTGAACAGTGCATCGGTTTCGTAAGTGCTGAACAGGATGCCGTTGCCGGTTTTCTTGCAGCTGGTTTCACCGGTGTCTTCGTCCACGGTGGTGATCACGCGATGGTAGCCGCTGGTGGTGACGCCCAGAGAATTGAAGCGGTACACCAGATTCGCTTTCACGCTGGCATCGCAGGCGGTAGATGAAACTTCAGCATCCCAGGTGGTGCCAAGCAGATTCAGCAGCACCGTTTCGCTGGTGTTGCGACGCGATAGCAGCAGCGTTTCGCGGAAGTGGATGAAGGAATCCACGGCATCTTTCAGACCGGTGCCGTTGGTGATCGCAACAATCATGTCCTGGATGGTTTCGTTGGCTTCGAACAGTACGGCCGGCTGGTTGATCGGCAGCACATACTGGTCGAGATAATCCTGTGCGACGTTGTTGATCTGGATGCCATTGCTGGGATCGGAATCCTCGTCGATGGTCTGCAGCGCACGCAGCACGTTGGCGAGTTTGTCCGGGTGATCCTGCGAGGTCATCAGGTCGAGCGGAGTGACCTCATCCTGCGCGGTGGTTTCACCCAGCAGCGTGCTGCCCAGATAGAAGCGTACGCTTTCGCCCGGCATGTAGCTGAATTCGCCGTTGAGGCCGGTGTAGCCGAACAGGCTGTCGGTTTCGTAGTACAGGCCGGACACGGCGCTGTCGAGGAACTGGCCTTGCTGCATGACAGGTGCGCTGTCGCCAGCACTGGTGGAGGTGCCGCTGCTGCCGCCGCCGCAAGCAGTGAGCGCGGCAATGGAGGCGGTGAGCAGAGCGATTTTTGCAGCCGGGACGCAACGGAACATGGGACTTCTCCTGGGAATACAAACTTCAAGTGAAAACAGAGTGGCTGCCCGTTTTGCCGGATGGGTCGGCCGCCTCAACTGAGTTGAAATCTAGAAGACGAATTCCTGTCGCGCCTGTTGCGAATGTTGACCCGGATCGCATTTCTGGCGTGGTGAAGAAAAAGCGCGACGATTTTGTGACGTGGCTAAAACAGTGCAGAAATGGACGCGATTGTCTTTGCGTTTATGCCAGACGGCAGAATTTCTGTGGTGACAGATAGATATCGCGGATGCCTGTCGGCCCCGGATAAAAAGTCAGATCCCTGTCTATCATTGATGTGCTGGCAGCCGTCATGCCGGTTGCTGAATTGGAAGATTATGACTTGCCAGTCAGCAGTACATGTGGTTCAGTTGATTTTCTAACAAAACCTATAAAACGTATGGAATAGACCATGTTCAAGAGTTTTGAGTCACCCGACGACATTCAGCGTTGGGATCGTGAGCCTTTCATGTTCAAGCACAAACTGCTGGGGCACCCTGCCCTCAGTGTCGAGAGCCTGGCCCAGGCCTTGCCGGCCCTGCCCTCCAATCAGGTCATGTATTCAAAGGGGTTGACCGACCTGGGTATCAATTTTGACCGCGCCCATATCGATCACCAAAACGGCCTTTCCCTGGCGGAAACCATCGAGACCATTAAGGTTTCCAATTCCTACATAGCGGTCAGGAATCCTGAAATTCACCCCTCGTTTCATGGGCTGTTCAATGATCTGGTCACCGACGTCAATCTGCTGATGAAACAAAAAGGCTACGGCAAGATTGCCGAGCCCATGTTCTGGATGTTCATTGCGTCACCGAATGCGTTCACGCCGTTTCATTTCGATCGCTACTCGAATTTTCTGATGCAATTCCGTGGCAGCAAGCAGATGGCGGTGTTTCCGCCGATGAAGGATGAGGTGATCAGTCCCGAGGATTGTGAAGCCTATATGGATCGCTCGGAGCAGCGACCGGCCTGGCACGATGACAAGGACCAGTACGCGATGAAATTTGACTTCGCGCCGGGCGATACGCTGCATATCCCGTTTGTGTCGGGGCATTATGTGAAGAATGGACCGGATGACGTTTCCATCTCGCTGTCATTCTTCTTTCACAATGACTACACGCTGAAAATGACGCGGGCATTCCAGTTCAATCATCGCATCCGGCATCGCATGCAACGCTTGGGTATGACGCCGACGCCCATTGGCAAGTCACCGATGAAAGATTCGATCAAGGCGGAATTGATGCCGCTGGCCAGCGGAATGGGTCGCTTGCTGGGGCGGCTGAAAGGCAGGTAGGCCGGTTTGACGGAGTGGTTCTGCGGGAAGCGATCTGGAGTGGCATGCCCAGACTCGTTCCCGCAGAACACAGGTCGTTATGTTAAAACCATGTGGTTCCGTTATTTGCTCGCCTGCGCCGTCCGGCTTACCACATTCAGCGCTTTCAGCAGGTTGAGCGCCTCATACAGCTGGTAATCGGATTCCGACAGCTTGGCATCGTTGCCGGCCGCCGGTTTGCCGTCCACTGCCTTGGGCGCGGATGCGTCCGGTTTGGCGGCCTTGTCGTCCGGCTTTTTGCTGTCCTTGCCGGCGCCATTCACCGGATTGGCCAGATGCCCGGTCAGATCCGCTTCCTTGATGCGCTCGCTTTCTTCCACCGTGGTCAGGCGGGCGTTTTCTACCTTGATGTCGGGCACGATGCCCTCGGCCTGGATGGAACGTCCGCTGGGGGTGTAGTAGCGCGCGGTGGTGAGCTTCAGGGCGCGGTTGTTGTGCAGCGGCAGCACGGTCTGCACCGAGCCCTTGCCGAACGACGTGGTGCCCATGATCACGGCGCGATGGTGATCCTGCAGGGCGCCGGCGACGATTTCAGATGCAGAGGCCGAACCGCCGTTGATCAGCACCACGATCGGCACGCCGTTGAGCTGGTCGCCGGGGGTGGCGCTGAACTGCATGTCGGAGTCGGTGAGGCGGCCCTTGGTGTACACCACCAGACCGTCATTGATGAAGGCATCGGCCACATCCACCGCCGCCTGCAGCACACCGCCGGGGTTGTTGCGCAGGTCCAGCACCAGTCCTTTCAGTTCGCCACTGTTTTCCTTCTGCAGCTTCTCCAGCGACTTCAGCAGGTCCGAGCCGGTGTGCACCTGGAACTGCGACAGCCGCACGTAACCGTAATTTTTCTCCAGCATGCGCTGCTTGACACTCTGCACCTGGATCACGGCGCGGGTGACGTCGATTTCCAGCGGCTTGTCCACGCCCTGGCGGATGATGGTGAGCTTGATGACGGAACCGACCTTGCCGCGCATGAGTTTGACGGCGTCGTTCAGGCTCAGGCCCTTCACGGGGGTTTCGTCGAGTTTGATGATCAGGTCGCCGGCCAGCACGCCGGCCTTTTGCGCGGGTGTGTCGTCGATGGGGGTGATGACTTTCACGAAGCCGTCTTCCATGCCGACTTCAATGCCCAGGCCGCCGAATTCACCGGTGGTGCTGATCTGCAGGTCCTGGTATTCGTCCGGTTCCAGATAGGCCGAGTGCGGATCGAGTTCGGTGAGCATGCCCTTGATGGCGTTTTCCAGCAGGGTCTTGTCGTCGACGTCTTCCACATAGGCCTGCTTGATGCGGTCGAACACGTCGGCGAAGGTGCGCAGTTCGTTGAGAGGCAGCAGGCCTGGCTGGCCGGCACTGGCCGCTTCGGCAGCCTGGTTGGCGGGTGCGGCGGCCGGTTTGTCTTCGGCGATGGCCTGCAGTGCCAGTGTCAGCGGCGTCAGGGCCAGCAGCGGCAACAATACCCGGCGGCGCCAGGAGGAAGGTGAGCGCAAACCCATCGATGTGTCCTCAAATTGCGTCGATCAATCTTGACTAGCCTAGCCTGAATTGGCGGCACTCGCATTATGTTGTTGATACTTTTCGGAAACCGGCGGTGACGGCAGTCTCGTCAGCCCTTGCACCACAGCGCCGGGTTGACCGGCTTGCCGCGGTGGCGGATTTCGAAATACAGGCCGGCCTGGTTCTGGCCGCCAGTGGAACCGCTGCGGGCAATCAGGTCGCCGGCGTTGACCCAGTCGCCCGGGGTTTTGGTCAGGGATTCGTTCTGGCCGTACAGGCTCATGTAGCCGGCGCCATGATCGATGATGATCAGGTTGCCGAAGCCGCGCATCCAGTCGGCAAAGACGACCCGTCCGTACGCCACCGCCTGCACCGGTGATCCTTCCGGCACGCCGATCAGCACGCCGTTCCAGCGCAGGGCGCCTTCTTCCCGCGCCGAGCCGAACGAGCGCAGCATGCGGCCCTGGCTGGGCCAGCGCAGTTTGCCCTGCAGCTTGCCGAATGGTCCGCTGCCGGTGTGTTTGGGCAGATCGGCGAGGCTGTCGCGCACGGCCTTGAGCACTTTCTCCAGATTGCTCTGGTTGGCCTGCAGCTGTTTGACCTGCCCGGCGCTGCTTTTCAGTTCGGCATCGAGTTTGGCCAGCAGGGCCTTGCGCTGCTCCTGGGCCTGCTGCAGTTTCTGCTGCTGCTGGTCGAGTTCGGCGCGCAGGCTGTCGAGTTCGGCAATGCGCACCGCCATTTGTTCCTGGTTGCGGGCAAGATCGGCGAGGGTCTGGTTGAAGGCGTCGATCTTCTGCCGGCGGGCGGCGTGAAAGTAATCATAGAATTTCAGGTGGCGGGATAGCTGCTGCGGGTCTTCCTGGTTCAGCAGCATCTTGATGTATTCCTGCCGGCCGCTGCGGTAGGCCGTGACGATGTTGGCCTTGATCGCTGCCTGCTGGCGGGCCTTGTCTTCTTCCAGCCGTTGCTGTTCGGCCTGCAGTCGGGTCACTTCGGCCTGGGCTTCTTCCTGCTGGGTAGTCACTTCCCGCAGCCGGTTCTTGCTGGCGGCAATGGCCTGCTCGGCTTTTTTCAGTTCCTTTTCCGCCGTGCTGCGCTTGCCCTGGGTGGCCTTGATGGTCTGCTGCACCCGTTTGAGCTTTTCCTGCACCTGCTTCAGTTCTTTCTGGGTGGCGACGGGATCGGGCTGTTTGCCGCTTTCGCTGGCGAACAGGGGCGTGCCGGCCAGCAGCAGGCTCGCCAGCAACAGACAGGCCAGCAAAAGCCGGGCGCTGGCCCGGCTGTGATGGTGTGCGAAGGAGCGTGACGCGCGGATCACGGCAGCGGAGATCAGAACAGGGCCTTGCCGGTCATTTCCTTCGGCTGGGGCAGGCCCATCAGCTTGAGGAGGGTGGGGGCGATGTCCGACAGCTTGCCATCCTTTGCCTGCAGCTGCAGCGGACGCGGGCCGACATACACCAGCGGCACCAGATCAGTGGTGTGGGCCGTGTGGGGCTGGCCGCTATCCGGATCTTCCATCTGCTCGCAGTTGCCATGGTCGGCGGTGATCAGCATCTCGCCGCCCACGCTTTCCACCGCTTCCACCAGCCGGCCGACGCAGGCGTCCAGGGTTTCCACCGCTTTCACGGCGGCGCTGAACACGCCGGTGTGGCCGACCATGTCGCCGTTGGCGTAGTTGCAGATCACGGCGTCGTATTGGCCGCTTTTGATCGCTTCCACCAGCTTGTCGGTGACTTCCGGTGCGCTCATTTCCGGCTGCAGATCGTAGGTGGCGACATTGGGTGACGGCACCAGGATGCGGTCTTCGCCGGGATAGGGTTCCTCGCGGCCGCCGCTGAAAAAGAACGTCACGTGGGCGTATTTTTCGGTTTCGGCGATGCGCAGCTGGGTTTTGCCCAGTTGCGACAGGTAGTCGGGGAAGACGTTGGTGAGCGGTTCCGGCGGATAGGCGCAGGTGGCCTGGATGTCGGCGGCGTACTCGGTGAGCATGACGAAGTCGGCCAGCTGTGGCACGAACTTGCGCTGGAATTTGTCGAACGCCGGATTGACGAAGGCGCGGGTGATCTGGCGGGCGCGGTCGGCGCGGAAATTCATGAAGACGATGCTGTCGCCGTCGCGGATCGGCGTGGGGGCACTGCCGATCACGGTGGGTTTGACGAATTCGTCGGTTTCGCCGCGCTCGTAGGCGGCCAGCAGTCCCTGTACCGGCGTGGCGGCGCTGTAGGACGCTTCGCCCAGGGTCAGCAGGTTGTAGGCGGCTTCGACACGGTCCCAGCGGTTGTCGCGGTCCATGGCGAAGTAGCGGCCGCTGATGGAGGCAATGCGGCCGGCCGGCAGTTTTTGCGCGGCGACCAGTTCCTGCAGTTTGGCTTCCACCTTTTCCAGGCTGGGCTGGGCGGACTGGGGCGGCATGTCGCGGCCGTCCAGAAAGGCATGTACGTACACTGCCTTCGCGCCGCGTTGTGCGGCCAGTTCGATCATGGCAATGATGTGGTCTTCGTGGCTGTGGACGCCGCCGGGGGAGAGCAGGCCCAGCAGGTGGACGGCGCCGCCTTTGGCATTGGCCTTGTCCACCGCGCCGGTGAGGGCGGGATTGGTAAAGAAGTCGCCGTCGAGAATGGCTTTGGTGATACGGGTGAAATCCTGGTACACGATGCGGCCGGCGCCCAGGTTCATGTGGCCCACTTCCGAGTTGCCCATCTGGCCGTCCGGCAGACCCACGTCCATGCCGGAGCCGGAGATCAGGGTGTGGGGCCGTTCCTGCCACAGTCTGTCCCAGACGGGTTTGCGGGCGTGGAAAATGGCGTTGGACTCGGGGTCTTCGCGATAGCCAAAACCATCCAGAATGATCAGTACGTGCGGTTTGCGTGCTTGGCTCATGGTCACTGCTACGACGTTAGTGGTTGCTGACAGGAAGAGTGGCGGTAGTTTACCCGAATTTGGGCGGGATCGGCAGCGCCGGCGGATTCGGTTATACTCGGCTACTCTTTTGCGGCAGGTCCCTGCTGCTTCCTGCAAGTCACTGAATTATTAGGATTTCCAATGGATCGTCTGTTTGAGTTCGCGGTTAACCATCCTGAGCTGGTGGGGCCGTTCGTGGTGCTGCTGGTGCTGTTTGTGCTGCTGGAAACCCGTCGCGGCGGCAAAACCGTATCCACCCAGATGCTGACCCATCTGGTGAACAAGGAAGGCGCGCTGGTGCTGGATGTGCGCGACGTGAAGGACTTCCGCGACGGCCACATTACCGATTCCCGCAATATCCCGTTCAGCGGCCTGAAGGAAAACCTGGGCCAGCTGGACAAATTCCGCGACAAGCCTATCGTGATCGTGTGCAAGATCGGCCAGACCGCCGGTGCCGCCGGCCGCATTCTGACTGCCAGTGGTTTCAAGGATGTGCGCCGTCTGAGTGGCGGCATCACGACCTGGACGTCGGAAGGTCTGCCGCTGGTGAAGGGCAAGTAAGCACTCCGCAATCGCAAGGCAGGTGTCGTCATGGCAGAAGTCATCATGTATTCCACTCCCTGGTGCCCTTACTGCATGCGGGCCCGCAGTCTGCTGAAGTCCAAGGGCGTGACGTTCACCGACATCGACGTGGCGGGCCAGCCGCAGCTGCGCAGGGAAATGGAAGAGCGCAGCGGACGCCACACGGTGCCCCAGATCTGGATCGGCACGCTGCATGTGGGCGGCTGCGACGATCTGCATGCGCTGGACCGGCAGGGTCTGCTGGACGGCCTGCTGGCCCGGCCCTGAATCACATCCGCGCCATATATTTGCAACACACGTGACATTCAATGGCGGTCCCGCGATCGTAGTCGTCATGTCCAACACCGCCAGAGGGCGGCCATTACAGGTAATCAGGGGAAGAGAATGACCGAGCAAGCCAACAGCCAGCAACCTCAGCAACAGTTCCAGCTGCAGCGCATCTATCTGAAGGATCTGTCCTACGAGGCGCCGAAAACGCCGCAACTGTTCCGCGAGCAGTGGAAGCCGGACGTGAATCTGGAAATCAACAACAATGCCACGCTGGTGGAAGGCAATATCTGGGAAGTGGTGCTGAAGGTGACGGTGACCGTGAAGAACGAGGATGCCGTTGCGTTCATCGCGGAAGTGGCCCAGGCCGGCCTGTTCCTGCTGCAGGGCATCGAAGGCATCCAGAAGGAAGCCATTCTGAAAGGCGTGTGCGCCAATATCCTGTTCCCCTATGTGCGTGAAACCGTGTCCGATGTGGTGGCGCGCGGCACTTTCCCGCAGTTCCTCATGCAGCCCATCAATTTCGAAGCGGCCTTTGCCGAAAACCTGCGCCAGCAGCAGCTGAAAGCCCAGGCGGAAGCGGACGCCAAACACTGATACTTCCATCTGCGTGGCGACACGCCGGCGCTGACATCCGGGGGACGTTATCGTGAATTTGCGTCTTCCCGTGGTGCTGGCGCTGCTCGGCGTGTACCTGATCTGGGGTTCCACCTACCTCGCCATGCGCTTTGCCATTGAATCCATTCCTCCGCTGCTGATGGCGGGTAGCCGCTATGTGCTGGCGGGCCTGCTGCTGGTGGCGTTTCTGCGTGTGCGCGGTGTGCCCTGGCCCAGCCTGCGCCAGTGGCGCGATTCCGCCGTGGTGGGTGTGTTCCTGCTGCTGGGCGGCAACGGGCTGGTGTGTCTGGCGATGGAGCAGGGGGTGAGTTCCGGCATGTCGGCGCTGGTGGTGGGGGTGACGCCGCTGTTTGCGCTGGTGTTTGCCCGCTTCTGGGGGCAGCGTGCCAGCGGGCGCGAATGGCTGGGGGTGGGCATCGGTCTGGCGGGCCTGCTGCTGCTGAACTTCGGCCGCGAGCTGTCGACCAGTCCATTGGGTGGCATCCTGCTGGTGCTGGCGGCGCTGTCCTGGTCGTTCGGTTCGATCTGGGGCAAGCATCTGGATCTGCCGTCGAGTTTCATGGCCAGTGCGCTGCAGATGCTGCTGGGTGGTGTGGTGCTGCTGCTGGTGGCGCTGGGGCGGGGGGAAGCCCTCACGGCGGTGCCGACCGACAAGGCGCTGCTGGCGCTGGCGTATCTGGTGTTCTTCGGCGCGATTCTGGGTTTTTCCTCCTATGCCTATCTGCTGGAGCATGTGCGGCCGGCGCTGGCCACCAGTTATGCCTACGTCAATCCGCTGGTGGCGGTGGCGCTGGGGGTGTGGCTGGGCGGCGAGGCGGTGGACGCGCTGGAACTGGCGGGCATGGGCGTGATTCTGGCGGGGGTGGTGCTGGTGTATCTGCCGACGTCTGGGCGGAACGCGGCGCGGCAGAACGTGCAGTCCTGACGCCGCTAGTTTCCCCCGGCGAATCCGGCCTGGCGCCAGGCTTCATAGGCCACCACCGCGGCGGCATTGGACAGGTTCAGGCTGCGGTTGTCGGGCCGCATCGGAATGCGGATGCACTGGCTGACCCGCGCGTGTTCGCGAATCTCCTGCGGCAGACCCCGGCTTTCCGGCCCGAAAATCACGGCGTCGCCGGCCTGGTAGGCGATGGTCTGGTAGGGCACGCTGCCCTTGGTGGAGAGCGCCAGACAGCGCGCCGGATTCACCGCCTGCAGAAAATCCTCAAATGACTCATGTACTTTCACCTGCGCCCACTCGTGGTAATCGAGTCCGGCGCGGCGCAGCTGTTTGTCTTCCAGCACGAATCCCAGCGGTTTGATCAGGTGCAATTGCATGCCGGTGTTGGCGCACAGGCGGATGATGTTACCGGTGTTGGGGGGAATTTCCGGCTGGTACAGAACGATGTGCAGCATGGTGAACGGGGTCGCAGGTTGGCGTCGAAAAACGCAGAGCATGCAGGGCTAAGCGCGTGAGTTCAATCACGATTTTAAAATAGTCGTCTACGCTTTCTAGGAAAGGCGTCAAGTGGTCGCCGGCTCTGGAAAGTATTCATGCGCAACTGGCTCAAGCGGCTGATTCCCAATAAAAAGAAGCACGACGACACGATTCTGGGCGTGAGCATCACGCCGCAGGGTGCGGGCTGGTGCGTGCTGGAACTGGGCGGTGCGACACCGGTGCTGGCGCGGCAGGGCGTGGTGACCGGCAGCTTCCGTTCGCCGGTGGAAGCGTTTGCCGAATTGTGCCGGCAGGAGGCGCTGCCGGCGTTGCCCTGCCATATCAGTCTGAGTCACGAGTTCTACAATCTGCTGCTGGTGGATGCGCCGAATGTGCCAGATGCCGAACTGCGCGAAGCGGTGAAGTGGCGGGTGAAGGATTTGATCGCGCAGCCGGTGGAAAAAATGGTGGTGGATGTGTTCCGGCTGCCGGCGGATGCCTATCGTGGCCGCATGAACATGGTTTACGCGGCGCTGATCGACATGAGCAGTGTGAGTGCGCTGGTGGCGGCTTGCGAGCAGCACGGTCTGGTGCTGCGCGGCATTGGCATTGCCGAACTGGCGCTGGCAGCAATCGCGCGCGCACTGCCCGGCGTGGACAATCTGGGACTGGCGGTGCTGTATCTCACCGGCAACAGCGGTTCCATCAATCTGATCGAAAACGGCTATCTGTATCTGACGCGCACGCTGGAAATGCACGGCATGGGCGGCGGCTATTCCGGCAATGTCGATTTCAACAATGATCCTACCGACAACCTGGCGCTGGATATCCAGCGTTCCCTCGATTACTACGAAAGCCAGCTGGGCAAGTCCGGCGTCAATCGGCTGTATGTGATTACCGAATCCGTGGAGCAGCAACTCTGGTGCGAAGGACTGTCGCAGCGGCTGCCGATCCGGGCGCAGATGCTGGGGCTGGCGGAACTGGTGGGCGCCGCCGAACTGACAACACTGCAGCAGGGCCTGCTGGCGCCAGCGGTGGGAATTGCGCTGGGAGGGCGTCATGCAGCCGCTTGAGCAGCGTGTCAATTTCTATCAGGACGTATTCCGCAAACCGGAAGTGCGCTTTCCGCTGCAGCAGATGGTGGCGGTGCTGGCGGGCGTGCTGGTGATTCTGCTGGTGCTGACGTCGCTGGACTATGTGCGCACGCAGCGCATGCGGCAGCAGGTGGTGAATCTGGAAGCCACGCAGCAGCGTCTGGACAAGGCGGTGCAGGCGATGACGGCACAGCTGGAAAAAATGGTAGCCGATCCCGCGCTGGTGCAGCAGGAGCAGTATCTGCGCGATTCGCTGCAGCTGAAATACCAGTTTCTGGCGGCACTGCAGGCGCAGGGCGATACCCATGAGGAACATTTCTCTGAGGTGCTGGGCGGATTGTCGCGCATGAATGTGGACGGCATCTGGCTGACGCGGATTCAGCTGCAGTCGCCCGGTTTGCAGCTGGGCCTGACCGGCATGATGACGCGCGCCAAAGCGCTGCCGGAATATCTGGCGGCGCTGGGACAGGAAAGTGTTTTCGGCGGCACCAGTTTCCGCATGCTGGATCTGGAGCGCGCCGGCCCCGACAGCCGCTATCTGACTTTCAGTGTGAGCACGCAGCATGAGCAGTAATCTGGGCGCGCGCTGGCAGCAACTGGAAACGCGGGCACACAGCATCAGTGTCCGCGAACGCATGATCATTGCCGGCGCGGTGGCGGTGCTGTTGCTGGGCCTGTTCGACCAGTTGCTGCTGCGGCCGTGGCTGACCGAGCGCGCCGAACTGGAAAAAAAACAGCAGGCGCTGACACAGACAATTGCGCAGGCCAACGAGAACATTGCGGCGCTGGAAAAGCAGCTGTCCTACGATCCCAACCAGCTGCTGCGGGAAAAAATGGCGGAGCTGAACCAGCGCCATGCAGCAGTGGATGCCGACATTGCCAAAATCACCGACGGCATGATCGCGCCGGAGCTGATGCCGCAGTTGCTGGGCGAGTTGCTGAGCGAGCGCTCCGGCCTGAAAGTGCAGAGCATCAAGACGACGCCGGCGCAGCCGGTGCTGAGCGCCAACAAGGACGACCGGCAGGCACCGGCGATTTACCGGCACGATCTGGAGATGCGGCTGGAAGGTACTTTCTTCCAGGTGCAGAGCTATCTGGAAAGCATCGAGCAGTTGCCGCAGCGCATGATCTGGGATGGTCTTGCCTTCGAAATTGAAAAGCATCCCAAAGGCCAGTTGCGGCTGGCGGTGCATACGCTGAGTACGCGGGAGGAGTTGGTCCGTGTTGCCGATTAGCAGAATTCTGATGTGTGGTGTGATGTGTGGTCTGGCGAATGTGGCGCTGGCGGGAGATCCAACGCGGCCGCCGTTCGTGGAAACGGCGCCGGCAGAACAGATCGTCAGTGAGCCGCTGCAGCTGAGCATGATCCTGCAGGACGGTGGACGCCGCCGCGCAGTGATCAATGGCCGGTCGCTGGCGGTGTCGGAGTGGGTGAGCAATGCGAAAGTGGTGGCGATCCATCAGGACCATGTGGTGATGGCGCGCGGTGGCGGACAGTTCAAACTGCAGCTGCCGATTGGTGCAGTCAAAACGGTGAGCAAGGGCAGAGCGGATGACGGACAGAATTGAGGCGCGGGTGAAGGGCAACGGCAAGCGCATGATGGCGCAGGCGGCGCTGGTGAGTCTGGCGCTGGCGGTGAGCAGCTGTGCCTCCTGGTACAAGCCGAAAAATCCGCCGGCACCGGTTGCATCTGCCAGTCAGCCGGCGGCGACGACCACCACATCCGCCGCAGCTCCCGTCAGCACGACGCCACCGGTGACTGCCACGACCGCGCCCGCCAGAAAAGCACTGCCGCGTTTCGATGTGACCGCAACCGACACACCGGCGCGGGAATTTTTCATGAGTCTGGTGTCGGGCACTTCGGTGAACATGGTGGTGCACCCGGAAGTGGCGGGCAACATCTCGATCAAGCTCAGCAATGTGACGCTGGACGAAACCCTGCGCGCGGTGCGCGACGCCTACGGCTACGACTTCATCCAGAAACCCTACGGCTATCAGGTGCTGCCGCGCACACTGCAAAGCCGCGTGTTTCGCATCAACTATCTGAACATCCATCGCCAGGGCATGTCATCGACCTCGGTGAGCAGTGGCGAAATCAGTTCCACTGCCAGCGATTCCGGATCGGATTCGTCTTCCAGCAGTTCGCGTTCCACCGAAACCGTGAAGAGCAGCAATATCAAGACGGAATCCTCGACTGCATTCTGGCAGCAGCTGACCAATACGCTGAACACGCTGGTGGGCACCGGTGATGGCAAGAGTGTGATCGTTGATCCGGTGTCAGGCATTGCGGTGGTGAAGGCGCTGCCGGCGGATCTGCGTGAAGTGGAATCGTTTCTGGAGCGGGCGCAGCTGAGCCTGCAGCAGCAGGTGTTCATCGAGGCAAAAATTCTGGAAGTGCAGCTGTCGGAAGGTTTTGCCAGCGGCATTCGCTGGGACACGTTTGGTGAAGGCTACAACGGCCAGCTGGAAACCAGTGACAACAAGATTGCCGGCGGCATGGAGCAGGCGGATTTCAGCAGCATCTTCGGCCAGAACACCGGGCTGATCGGCGGTGTGTTCACGCTGGGTGGCAATTTCACCGACTTCACCGCCGTGCTGAAACTGCTGGAGCTGCAGGGCGATGTGAAGGTGCTGTCGAGTCCGCGCATTTCCACCCTGAACAACCAGAAAGCCGTGATCAAGGTGGGCAACGACGAGTTTTTCGTGACGGACATTTCCAGCACCACCACTACAACATCATCCACGGTGAGCGATACGCCGGATGTGACGCTGACGCCGTTTTTTTCCGGCATTGCGCTGGATGTGACGCCGCAGATTTCTGACAGCGGTGAAGTGATCCTGCATGTGCATCCGTCCATCACCGAAGTGGTGGAAAAGATCAAGGACATCGGGCTGGGCGATCAGGACCTGTCGCTGCCGCTGGCGTACAGTTCCATCCGCGAGACCGACAGCGTGGTGCGGGCGCGCAACGGCCAGGTGGTGGTGATCGGCGGCCTGATGCAGGACAGCTTCAAGGAAGAGGTGTCGCAGATTCCGTATCTGGGTGACATTCCGCTGATCGGCGATGTGCTGTTCAGTCAGCATCTGCGCAAACAGTTGAAAAGCGAACTGGTGATTCTGCTCAAGCCTTATGTGGCAGAGAGCGATTACTACGAACAGCAGAATGCGGAAATCGAACACCGCTTCCAGCCCTATTTCCCCACCATGCACCAGTCGCCGATCCAGCAGGATCAGCAACCGCAACAGCCGCCTGAAGAGAAGCCAGATGGAACCAGCCCGAGCCCCTAAAGTCCGCATTGGCGACCTGCTGGTTTCCAAAGGGCTGATTATCGACGACCAGCTCAAGCGGGCGCTGGACGAACAGAAACGCACCGGCAAGAAAATCGGCAAGGTGGTGGTGGATCTGGGCTTTGTCAGTGAGGCGCAGCTGCTGCAGACGCTGGCGACACATTTCGGTTATCCGTTCGTGGACATGGCGCGCTTCCGCCTCAACAACGAACTGATCAAGACGCTGCCGGAAAATTACGCCCGCCGTTTTCGCGCGATTGTGCTGAGCGAGCAGCCCGATGGTCTGCTGGTGGGTATGGCCGATCCGCTCGATCTGCTGGCGATGGATGAATTGCAGCGTATTCTGCGGCGTCCGGTGCGACCGGCATTCGTGAAAGAACAGGAACTGCTGGACGCGATGGATCGCGCCTATCGCCGCTCGGAACAGATCGCGTCGATTGCGGTGGAGCTGGACAGCGAGCTGGGCACCACCGATTTCGACCTGGACAATCTCGCCACCACCACCGACACCGCCGAAGCGCCGGTGGTGCGTCTGCTGCAAAGTATTTTTGAAGACGCGGTACAGGTGCGCGCGTCCGACATTCACATCGAACCGGATGAAACCGTGCTGCGGGTGCGTCTGCGCATCGACGGTGAATTGCAGGAACAGGTGATGAAGGAAAAGCGCATCGCGCCGGCGCTGGTGTCACGCCTGAAAATCATGTCGGGGCTGGATATCTCCGAGAAGCGTTTGCCGCAGGATGGGCGCTTCAATATCCGTGTGATGGGCAAGAGTATCGACGTGCGTCTGTCGACCTTGCCGGTGCCTTACGGCGAGTGTGTGGTGATGCGTCTGCTGGACCAGTCGGCGGGCATGCTGTCGATGGATCGCCTGGGTATGCCGGACAACATTCGGCACCGCTTTGAAAATCTGGTGCAGCGCCCGTACGGCATGGTGCTGGTGACCGGGCCGACCGGCAGCGGCAAAACCACCACGCTGTATGCCGCGCTGAACCTGCTGAACGCGCCGGAGCGCAAGATCATCACGGCGGAAGATCCAATCGAATACCGTCTGCCGCGCATCAACCAGGTGCAGATCAACAGCAAGATCGGTCTCACATTTGCGTCGGTGTTGCGCACGGCGCTGCGGCAGGACCCGGACATCATTCTGGTGGGCGAGATGCGCGATCACGAAACCGCGGAAATCGGTTTGCGGGCGGCGATGACCGGCCACATGGTGCTGTCCACCCTGCACACCAACGATTCGGTGTCCACCGCCATGCGGCTGCTGGATATGGGCTGCGATGCGTTTCTGGTGGCGTCGTCATTGCGCGCGGTGATTGCGCAGCGTCTGGTGCGGCGCATCTGCGAATACTGCAAGCAACCGTACAAGCTCAACGGCCAGGAATTGATGTGGCTGGGCAATATCGACGGTGCATCGGTCGATGCGCAGTTTTACAAGGGGACCGGTTGCCATCAGTGCAACAACACCGGCTATGCCGGCCGCATCGGTGTGTATGAACTGCTGGAGATGGATGAGCATCTGCTGTTCGCGCTGCGCAAGGGCGACGCGGCGGAATTTACCCGCGCAGCCAACAACAGTCCGCGTTTCCGCTCGCTGGCTAAATGTGCGCTGGATTATGCGCAGCAGGGCGTAACGTCGGTGCAGGAAGTCTTCAAGATTTCGGCGTCGCTGGATGATCGCGAGGCGACGACCTACTGATATGATCCGTTTCGATTACCGCGGGCGCAATCGTCAGGGAGAACTGGTCACCGGCACGCTGGAAGCGGCCAGTGCCGAAGCGGCGGCTGTGCAGCTGCAGAACCAGTCGATTGTGCCGGTGGCGATTACCGAGGCGAAAGCGGCAGCCAAAAATGTTTCGCTTAACAAGCTGTTCGGGCCTCCGAAAGTCAAACACGACGATCTCATCATGCTGTGCCGGCAGATGCGTGCGCTGACGCGGGCCGGCATTCCCATCATCCAGTCCGTCAATGGTCTGGCCGAGATCAGCAAATCGGAACTGCTGAAGGAAGCACTGGCAGACGTGGCGGTGCGGCTGGCCACCGGTTCGTCGCTGGCGAATTCACTGAGTGCGCACGGCCATATTTTCAATTCCATGTTCGTCAGCATGATTCATGTGGGCGAAAACACCGGCCGTCTGGATGATGCCTTTGCCAAACTGATCCGGCATATCGAACTGGAGCGCGAAACCCGCAATCGCATCTCCCAGGCGATGCGCTATCCGATTGCGGTGATTTCGGCGATGGTGATCGCCATGTTCATCGTCAACCTGTTTGTGATTCCGCAGTTTGCCAAGGTGTTCAAGAAAGTGGGAGCGGAATTGCCGCTGCCGACGCGGGTGCTGGTGGGTACATCGGAATTCATGGTGGCGTACTGGTGGCTGATTCTGGGCGTGCTGATCGGCTCGGTGATCGGCTTTCTGCGCTACATCGATACGCCGGAGGGCCGGCTGTGGTGGGACCGCGTGAAGCTGCGTCTGCCGATTGTGGGTGGCGTGTTCGAGCGGGTGGCGCTGTCGCGTTTTGCGCGCACGTTTGCCATGACTTTCGAGTCGGGCGTGCCGATCCTGCAGGCGCTGGCGATTGTCGCGCCGTCGGTCGGCAACCAGCATATTTCCTCGCATATCGATTCCATCCGGCGCGGGGTGGAGCGCGGTGATTCCCTGGCGCGCACCTCGGCGGCGGCGGGTATTTTTTCCGATCTGGTGCTACAGATGATTGCAGTGGGGGAGGAAACCGGTTCGCTCGACAAATTATTGCATGACGTCGCCGATTTTTATGACGAGGAAGTGGATTACGACCTCAAGAAACTGGCCGATGCCATCGAGCCCATCATACTGGTTTTTCTGGGAATTCTGGTGCTGGTGCTGGCGCTGGGGATTTTCCTGCCGATGTGGGAGCTGGGTGCGGCGATGAAACGTTAACGCGTGGCATGACGGGCGCTGTGTAAAGAATCGTTACCCCGGCAGCGGCGATGAATTTCTCGACTATATTTAAAGCAATAGCAGAAAAACGACATGGCAAAGCTGGTTGCGATGAAGGTCCGGAAAACAGAAAGCGTGGTGACACAGGGCTTTACGATGATTGAGCTGGTGGTGGTGATCTCGCTGATCTCCATCCTGGCGGCTGTGGCGCTGCCCAAAATGATGGAAACCTATGACAACGCGCATGAAGCCGCCATTTTTGGTGCCGGCGGTGCGATGGCCTCTGCCGTGGTGCTGGTGCGCAGCCAGTGGGTGGCCAATGGCAGTTCGGTGGCGGTGACGGGCGTGAGTGGATTTGGCAATGACGATGTGGCCACCAGTTCCGAGGGCTGGCCCACCGATGCGGGCCAGGGTGCCGGTTCCAGCAGCAATGCAGTGATGGACAGCCCGGAGCGCTGCGTGCGTATCTGGCGTGGTTTGCTGGTGGCCAATGCGCCGTCGGTGTCGGCCAATGTTGCTGTCAGTTCCGATTATCTGGTGGATACCGTGAACGGCAACTGCCGTTTCAATTACCGGCGCACGGATCGCGGCAGCAACATCCTTTACAACGCACGCACTGGTGAAGTGATTACCAGTATCTGATTTGAGCTCGCAGAGAAGAGGTAGGTTCCAATGAAGAAGCAACAGTCCGGTTTTACGCTGATCGAACTGATCATGGTAATTGTGATTCTGGGTATCCTGTCGGCGTTTGCGCTGCCACGGTTTGCGGATCTGAGTGGTGATGCGGAACTGGCCGCAACACAGGGTGCGCTGGGTGCGGCAAAGTCGGCAGCGGCCATTGCGCATTCGTCATGGCTTGCCAAGGGCGGCACGGCAACCAGTGTTGATCTGGAAGGTCAGTCTGTGGATATCGTGAATGGCTATCCGACCGGAACACTGGATGCGACCCGGACCAATACTGCTGCCGGTGATATTTGCACTGCAGCCCAGATTGCGGATGATTTCGTTTGTGCGCAGGGCGCGGCGGGCACCATCACGGTAACCAATGGTGGCTGCACCTTCAGCTACACACAGGCTGGTTCCAATGCTGCCCCAACCTTCACCGACGTAACGTGCACCTGATAATGAATGCAATCCAGCGGCACTGATCCATCAGGCTTCACCCTGATCGAACTCATCACCGTCATTGCAATTCTCGGGGTCCTGGCCGCAGTGGTCGGACCCCGTTTTGCATCCACGGGCGAATACGACGCGCGCGTGTTTCAGGATGACGTCGCGCAGGCACTTCGGTTCGCGCAGGCCAAAGCGGTCGGCACAGGCTGCATGATGCGTGTCACTTTCGCCGCCACCGGCTTCACGGTGGAGCGCGACGACTGCAACAGCGCCAACGGCTTCAATCCCAATCCCGTCATCAATCCCGACGACAGCAGCAGCGGCTATACGCAGCGCGACAATCCGCCGTCCGGCATGGCCTGGTCTTACACAGTCAATCCATTGTTGTTCGATGCCCAGGGCCGCGCGCGCAACAGCAGCCTGAATGTACTGGCATCCGCGGCATCGATCACGGTCGGTTCGCGCACCCTTCATGTGGAAGGAGCCACCGGCTATGTGCACTGAGCGTCGCGCGCACGCCGGCATGACGCTGGTGGAACTGATTCTGGCGATTGCGCTGGCCGGTTTGATGGTGGCGGGGCTCATGTCCAGTTACAGCACGGTGGCAAGCCGCAGTGCCGATCCCATGATCCGCACGCAGACAGTGGCGTTGGCGGAATCCTTTCTCGAAGAAGCCCTGCTCAAACCCTTTCTCGATCCGGCCACGCTGAGTCGCTGTCCTGCTTCTCCCGGCGGCAATCGCGATAACTTCAACAACGTGTGCGATTACAACGGCTACAGCGCCAGCGCGATCACCCTGCCCAACGGCAGCGCAGTGACCAGCCTGAGCGGTTACAGCGTGCAGATCAGCGTGGGCGATATCGCCAGCGGCGAACTGGGCGGAATCGAATCGCACTGCGCGCTGAAAGTCACGGTGTCGATCACCAATCCCTTGCATGAAACCACGGTCCTGAACGGATACCGCGCCGACTATGAAAGCACGCCGCCCTGCAGCTGAGTGCGCCGGCGGTTTTACGCTGGTGGAACTGGTCATTGTCATCGCGCTGACCGGCGTGGTGGCAGTGCTGGCGTCGACGCTGGTGGGCAACCAGATGCAGGGTTATGTCGATACGGCGCGGCGCGCGGAACTGATGGCGAAAGCCGATATGGCGTTGCAGCATATCGCGCGCGATGTGCGCAGCGCGGTGCCGTACAGCGTGCGTGTCAGTGGCGGCACTGCACTGGAATGGGTGCCGGTGCAGGCGTGGGGGCGTTACCGCAAACTGGCCGGCGCAAGTGAGGATGCAGTACTGGATTTTTCGCGCCCGGATAACCAGTTTGAAGTGCTTTACGGCAGCAGCATGCCGGCGCTGCCCGCCAGTGCGCGGGTGGTGATCGGCAACAGCGATGCGCCGGGCGTGGACGGCATCAATCTCTACGGCGATGTCAGTGCGGGCGCGCTCGTGCCGGCCGGCAGCCATGTCATAACGCCCACATCGGTGAGTGTGGCCAGCAGCGGCAACAACATTACGCTGACGCCCGCATTCCAGTTTTCCCTGGCCTCGCTGGCCAGCCGTTTCTATCTGGTCAACGGCGCCAGCAGCTATGTGTGCAGTGGCGATTCCATCATGCGTTACGCCGGTTATGGTTTGCAGAAAACTCAGCCGGTGAATACGGCTGCGGCGCCGCTGTCATCCGCCAGTTCGGCGCTGCTGCTGGACGGCGTGGCCAGTTGCCAGTTTGGTTACAGCGCGGTGGATGCCACCTACGGCATGCTGTCGGTGCAGCTGAGCCTGCAGCAGGACAACGAGACCGTCACCATGACGCGACTCATCAGCATCGAGAACCGGCCATGAACGGATTGCATCGGCATTACCTCAGAGGATTCGCACTGCCCGCCGTGATTTTCATGATGGTGATTGTGGTGCTGCTGATCAGCTACATGGTGCGCATGCTCAACACGCAGTCCGCCATCAACGACATGCAGTTGCTCGGCACGCGCGCGTTCTGGGCGGCAAAAGCCGGAGCAGAGTGGGCGGCGTTCCGCATCAATCGCAGTGGCAGCTGTGCCGCCGACACGCTCAGTATCGATGGTTTCAACGTGGTGGTCAGCTGCGTCTCGAACAGTTATGCGGAAGGGAGCGGCACCGTGACGGTTTTTGAAGTGAATGTGAATGCGCAGCATCCGGCTGGACCGGGCAGTGCAGACTATGTGTCGCGACAACTGAATCTGGTGCTGAATGCGGAAACCTGAACGGCAGCTGCTGTGGATTCTGATGGCTGTGTTGCTGCTGGCAACAACCTCGTTGCGGGCCGCCACCTGCGCCGATGTGTGGCCGGCGGCCCGCACCGCCAGCAGCACAGTGGCTCCGACATTGCCTGCATTTAGCGGCAGTGGTGCGCTCACACTCAATGCCACGCTGGGTGCTGGCGATTTCCATTATGCCGGCAGCACGCTGGCATCCGGCACGCTCACTACGGCATCCGCCACCACCCGGCTGTACATCAATGGCAATCTCTCCCTGTCCGGCGCCACGCTGCTGAATGGTGGCGGCAATCCGCAGAATCTGATCGTGATCGTGAACGGCTCGCTGACCATGACGAACACCGCGCGCATCAATGGACTGGTGTATGTGGCGGGCAGCGTGAACATGAGTGGCTCTGCTCAGGTGGCAGGTGCATTAAGTTCGGCTGGCGGCATTACCGTATCCGGTTCTGCCACTACAACCTACAGCGAGACCGGCGTGGTGGATGCCAGCTACAACACGCTGTGCACGCCTCCGGTCAGGCCCACCCTGAAAATTGCGAGTCCCATCTGCGGCGTCACCAATAAACTGCTGGTGACGTTCAACAGTACCGGCGGTGCGCTGCCGCTCGGTACCAGCGCCACGACCCTGGGCAATTACACCGTGACGAGTGAAACCGGCACCAGTCATACCGTGTCCGCCGCGCGTCGATCCGATGATGGCTATTCAGTACAGCTGACGGTGACGCCGTCGCTCAGCAGCGGCGTGGATTACACGGTTGCAGTCAGCGGCGTGAAGGATCAGGACGGCATCACCATGACGGCCGGCAGCGATCAGTTTTACTTCACCACCACCAGCAATGGCAGCGTCGGCAATTACTGGGGCAATACCTCCTTTACAGGTTCTCCCGCTTTGCAGCGTATCGACAGCAACATCAATTTCAGCTGGAACAACGCCACCTGGCCGGCAGGCTCCAACACCACTGGCATGTCGGCGCGCTGGGACGGGTATCTGGAAGTGCCGGTCAGCGGCAACTACACATTGCGCACCGTATCGCAGGATGGATCACGGGTGTGGCTGAATGATCTGGCGGGCACGCCGGTTGTGAATCGCTGGGTGAATGGAACGGGCACAGCCACCAGCACGACGCTGGCGCTGGTGGCGGGGCAACGCTATCCACTCCGCGCCGAAATGTACAAGACCGGCGCCAACTCCACCAAATCCATGCAGCTGCAGTGGACCACGCCCGGCAGTGCCAGCTACGTCGCTGTGCCCAATGCCAATCTTTATACCTGCACCACATCATTCGTCAGCAACACCGGGCTGGTGGCGCATTATCCGCTGGAGGGCCCCACGTTTAATGGCAGCGCCGGTGAGGTGACGGATCTGTCCGGCAACAATCTGAATGGCGCGACGATTCGCACGTCCACTGCCACCACGTATCCAACGGCGACACCCGCCAGGGTTTGCAACGGAGCGGTGTTCAACGGCAACAATTACGTGCGCATTCCCGATGGACCGCTCATGGATCTGACCGATGCCATGTCCATTACGGCGTGGATTCGCCTGAGCTCGCTGGGCACTGAGCTGCGCACGATTTTTTCCAAGGATGAAAACTACGAATTTCACGTCGATACGTCGCGGCGGATCTACTGGTGGTGGAATAACAGTGGCGGTACAGCGCGTTCATTCCGTTCGCCCAACAACTCCATTGCACTGAATACCTGGCATCACATCGGTGTGGTGTATTCCCCGACACGGCAGAGCATCTATATCGACGGGGTGGAGCGCGCGTTCACCACCTATGCCAATGAAATCCTGCGCACCAACAACGACCCGATGGAGATCGGCGCGGACCAGGGGCTGAATGATCGCATCTGGAATGGCATGATCGATGAAATCAAACTGTATGATCGCGCCCTGAGTGGAGCTGAAGTGACGGCAGACATGAATGCCACCCGCTCCTGCACGGCGTCACTGGATCATTTTGAAATATCTGTGGCCAGTTCGGCGAGCGTTTGTGCGGCGGTCCCAGTCACGATCCGCGCCGTGCAGAGCGACGGCAGCACATTCACCGGCTACACCGGCACGGTGAACATCTCCACCAGTTCCGCGCATGGCAACTGGAGCAAATCCGCCGCCAATGGCACGCTCAATCCGGTAACCGATACCGATGACAACGGCGCCGTCCAGTACAGCTTTGTTGCCGGCGATAACGGCCAGATCATTCTGAACCTGTCCAATCATCACGCTGACCAGCTCACCATCACGGCAACGGAAAGTACTTCCACCAAAACCGGTACTTCGTCGGCCGTGCAGTTCAGCGAAAATGCATTTGTAATTGCAGTCACCGATGCGCGTGGCGATGATTTTATTGCCGGACGCAATCATGCTTTGCAGGTTGAAGCCTGGAAGAGCGATCCGGTGACCGGCGATTGCGGACTGTTTGCGGAGTATGACGGCAATATGCCGTTGAAGGCCTGGCTGACTGCCGGCGACGCTCACCCCGCCAGCGCGATCCTGCCCTCGATTACGACCACTTCCACGCCCGTGCAATTGCCGTCACTGGCATCGGCGCCGGCAGCCAGCAACGTCACGCTGGAATTCAATGCCGGTGTTGCCAGTTTGCAATGGATCAGCAGCGACGTGGGCCAGTATGAATTCAACGTGCGTGACGACAGCAGCGGCATGGTGGTGAACAGCAGTGGCCAGCCGCTGCCAATTACCGGCAGCAGTTCAACCTTCACGGCGCGGCCGTTTGGAATTTACCTGGCTGCGCCCGGCAATCCGGCCGCCACATCCGCCAGTGGTGGAGCCTTTGTCAAAGCCGGTGCCAATTTTTCCGTGCAGGCCACGGCGGTACAGTATCAGAGTGCCGATGATGCCAATGGTGACGGGCAGCCCGACACCGGCGCGAACCTGAGCGACAACAGCGCCACGCCGGCGTTCGGCAAGGAATTGCCGGCTGAATCCATCGTGCTGAGCAGTGATCTGGTGGCACCGGCGGTTGCGGCGGGCGGAACCAACCCGGGTCTGGGTGGAACCACCAGCATTACAGCGTTCACCAATGGCAGTGGCAGCGCCAGCCTGTCGTTCAGCGAAGTGGGCATCATCAGCCTGGCCGCCACGCTCAGCGACAACAATTATCTCGGCGGCCAACCGGTGCGCGGCGCGCTGCCTTATGTTGGCCGCTTCTACCCCGACCATTTCCAGATCACCGACAACGCGCCCACCCTGCGCGACGGCAGCGGCAGCTGGAGTTGCGACTTCACCTATCGCGGCCAACCCTTCGGTTTTGTCACCGATCCGCAACTGACCATCACCGCACTGAATGCCGCAGGCAATCCCACACTGAATTACACCGGCGATTTCTGGAAACTGGCGTTGCCGCAGCACAGCATCGAACTGGACGTGGGCAGCGTGCCGGCGGGCTCCAGCTGTCTGAGTGGCAGTGCCATTGCATCCGGCTGTTTCAGCGAAAATTCTGCGTCGGTATCGCGCGTCTTTAGTGGCCAGGGCACCTACGATGGCGCCGCCACATTCGTCACCAGCGCGCACACCTTGCAGGTGAACAAGGTGAACGCCACACCGGCCAGCGGCGACATTCCCTTCAGTCCGCAACTGGATGTGGTGCTGCCCGCCGCGCAACTCACCGACAGCGACGGCGCCTGCTATCAAAGCGGTGGCAGCTGCGCGGAATATCGCATCAACAATGTGACCGGCACGGAACTGCGTTACGGGCGCGCCTGGATCGACAACACCAACGGTCCGGTGATGACGCCGCTGATCATGAACGTGCGTTTGCAGTATGTGGATGCGGCCGGCAATTTCGTCAGCAATACCGCCGACAACAATGGCTGTTCCGGTACTTCCATCCTGCCGGCTGACATTCAATTGTCCAATTTCACGGGCAATCTGGGGGCGGGCGAAACCGGCGTTGCCGCACTGGTATCCCGGCCAGGCTATTACCTGCTGAGCCTGTCGCCGCCTGGACACGACAGCAGCCAGCAACCCAACGCCGGTACCGCCACCGTGACCTGGCTGCTGGATGGCGACACCAGTGACAACAATCCCGGTGAAGCCTGCACGGCCCGCTGGCTGTGCTACGACTACAACGGCGACAGCCGTAACGAAAATCCTGCCGGCAAGGCCATCTTCAGCACGCTGCCCGATGGCCGGCCGCTGCTGTTCCTGCGGGAAACCTACCGCTGAGCGCTTGACGCTCGCCGTGATCGGCGCGACGCTAGCGGCATTCAACCGTGGAGTGTCTGTATGTGTCTGGGAGTGCCCGGCCTGATCGAATCCATTGCCGATGCCGACAACGCGCTGGCGTGGGTGCAGCTGTCCGGCGTGCGCCGCGAAGTGAATGTCGCCTGCGTGATGGACGATGCCAGTATCGATCAGCTGATCGGCAGCTGGATCATCGTGCACGCCGGATTTGCGCTGGAAAAAATCAACGCCGACGAAGCCCAGCGCACGCTGGCCATGCTGCAGCAACTGCAATCCGGCGGAGAGCTGCATTGATGGATCTGGTGCGCGCCTTTCGCGATCCTGCCGTCGTGCAGCAGCTGGCACAGCAGATTCGCACGGTTGCCGGTGAACTGGCGCAGCGCGGGCAGCGGCCGGTGCAGGTGATGGAAGTCTGCGGCGGTCACACCCATGCCATCTACAAGGCCGGTTTGCAAAAGCTGGCCGGCGACAACATTGAATTCCTGCACGGCCCCGGTTGTCCGGTGTGCGTGCTGCCCAAGTCCCGCATCGATGCCTGCATTGCCATGGCGCAGCAGCCGGATGTGATTCTCGCCACCTATGGCGACGTCATGCGCGTGCCCGGCACGCAGCTGAGTTTCCAGCAGGCCAAGGCGCAGGGCGCTGATATCCGCATGGTGTATTCCGCACTGGATGCGCTGCGGCTGGCGCAGCAGAATCCGCAACGGCGCGTCGTGTTTTTCGCGCTGGGATTCGAAACCACCATGCCGGCCACCGCGTTGACGGTGCAGCAGGCGCAGCGCCAGCAGGTGACGAATTTTTTTGTCTACTGCCACCACATCCTGATCATTCCCGCGCTCACTGCGCTCTTGCAGGACGACGACACGCAAATTGACGGCTTCATCGGTCCCGGCCATGTCAGCGCCGTGCTGGGCACCGCTGCCTATGACTTCATTGCCACACAATTCCGCAAACCGTTTGTGATCGCCGGCTTCGAGCCGGTGGACATCCTGCAGGCATTGCTGATGGTGCTGCAGCAGTTGCAACAGCAGCGCGCGGCAGTGGAAGTGCAGTACCGGCGAGTGGTGACGGCCAGCGGCAATCGCATCGCGCAGGCTGCGTTAGCAGACGTGTTCCAGCTGCAGCCGCAGAGTGAATGGCGCGGGCTGGGCGTGCTGGAAAATTCCGGTGTCTGTTTGCAGCCACGCTATGCGGCCCACGATGCCACGCTGCAGTTCGCGCCGGATGCAAATGCGGGCGAAGCGCCGGAGCAGGGCCGCTGCAGCGCCGTTTTGAAAGGCCAGATCAAACCTGCGCAGTGCGAACTGTTCGGCCGTGAATGCACACCGCAGCATCCGTTGGGCGCGTTGATGGTGTCATCGGAAGGCGCCTGCTCGGCGTGTTACCAGCATGCATGAACTGTCGCTGGTGGAAGAGATTTTCCGCATCGCACAGCAGCAGGCGCAGGGGCGTCCGGTAGAGCGCGTGGTGCTCACATTGGGCGCGCTGACCTGTGTCATGCCCGAGGCACTGCAGTTCTGTTTCGACAGCGGCAAGCGCGACACGCTTCTGCACAATGCCGTGCTGGAAATTGAAAGCCGGGCCGGGCGCGCGCGTTGCAATCAGTGTCACACCGAATTCGAACTGGATGAACTCTATCAGCCCTGTCAGTGCGGCAGTTTTGACCGAACCATCCTGCAGGGACAGGAACTGCTGGTCCGCGCGCTGGAACTGATGCCGTCACCCACGGATTCCACACTTTCATGATCACGAAGGCCAGGCACCATGTGTACATCCTGCGGCTGCAGCACTGATTCCCCCAGCATTCACCGTGTACTGAATCCGGCCACGGCGGACGCGCTGCCGCGTTTTGTGCCGGCGCCAGCCGGTGCGCGATCAGGCGTGCTGGCACCGGGGCAGTCACACACGCACAGCACAGAACACAAGCTTGAACACCCGCACACCGCGCAGGAAACCACGCTCCACCAGCATCTTGAAACCGCGCTGCTGCAACGCAACGACGACATCGCCCGCGCCAACCGCGCGCAGTTCGACCGTCAGCAGATTCTGGCGCTGAATCTGGTCAGCTCGCCCGGCGCGGGCAAAACCACCTTGCTGGAACAAACCCTGCGCGCGCTGACGCCGGAAATGCCCGCCGTCGTAATCGAGGGCGACCAGGCCACGGATCAGGACGCCCAGCGCATTGCCGCCACCGGCGTGAGTGTGGTGCAGGTCAACACTGGCACCGGCTGCCATCTGGATGCCGACATGATCCGCCGTGCGCTGCTGCAACTGGAACCGCTGCACCAGCATCTTCTCTTCATCGAGAATGTCGGCAATCTGGTGTGTCCCGCGCTGTTTGATCTGGGCGAGCGCCTGAAGGTGGTGCTGCTGTCGGTGACGGAAGGCGACGACAAGCCCCTCAAATATCCACATATGTTCCAGGCCGCCGGCCTGCTGCTGCTCACCAAGACCGATCTGCTGCCGCACGTGGATTTCTCGGTCGAGCGCTGTATGGAATTTGCCCGCCGCATCAATCCCGGCATCCAGATCCTGCTGGTGTCTGCGCGCACCGGCGCGGGCATGGAGCACTGGTACCAGTGGCTGCGGGAAAACCTGCGGTCCGTCAATATTTCTGCGCCGGAACACGCGACGGGTCCAGCCGCTTAAGGATCTCTTAAGAATCCCTGACTACCATGAAGACTTTGCTGCCCCTTCAACAGCACCGGACTCCGTTTGCCATGGAAAAAGCCTCCAACCCACCTGCATGGATACCCGTCTGGGATGTGTTCGTGCGCGTGTTCCACTGGGGCACGGTGGCGGGTTTTGCCACGGCCTATCTCAGCGGCGAATTCAAATCCAACGAACTGCACATTCTGGTGGGTTATGCCCTCACGTTGCTGCTGATTGCCCGGCTGGTGTGGGGATTCATCGGCACGCCCTATGCCCGGTTCTCCGCCCTGCACATCGCGCCGGCGGAAATTCTTCGCTACGTCAGATCACTGCGCACGCCGCATCCGGTCCATTATCTGGGGCACAATCCGCTGGGCGCGCTGATGGTGATCGCGCTGCTGTGCCTGCTCACCGGCATCTGCGCCAGTGGGCTGCTCATTCTGGGCGCCATCGAATTCGAAGGTCCGCTGCAATTTATCACGGCGGCTTTCAGTGACAATCAGGCCTACACTGCCCGCGAAATTCACGAACTGCTGGCCAAGCTGGCACTGGTGCTGGTGGGTCTGCATGTACTGGGCGCCGTCAGCGCCAGCATCCAGCACCGTGAAAACCTGATTCGAGCCATGATCACAGGGAAAAAACCCCTGCTGCCGCCTGCCACAGAAGGAGACAAAAATGACAATTAAACCAGCCCACTGGCTGCCTGCACTGGCGCTTGCCGCGCTGGCCGGCACCTCGACCGGAGCCTGCGCCCAGGACGCCGGAATGAACCTGAAACTGGATCTGCCCGGCGATACGCTGCTGCTGGCGGCCAATGACGCTGCACCAGCGGCGTCCGGTGAAGCCAGCACCGAATTCCGCAAGGACAACGACACCTTCAAGGAAGCCTGGTTTACCGGTTCCAAGGCGCACCAGTATCTGGGTCTGGGCGCGCTGGCACTGGTGGCGGTGGCCGCAGTGTCGCCGAAAGAGGAAGACAGCCTGCACGAATACGCGGCTACTGCAGCCACTGCGCTGGGCGCGGCAGCGGTGACCACCGGTTTCATTTATCACTGGGAAGATTTCGACTGGAGCGACGGCTTCTCCGATCCGGACAACCTGCACATGCTGCTGGCGGGACTGGGCACACTGGCGATGATGTACGCTGTGTCGGAAGCGCCGGAAACCGCCCATGCCGGCCCCGGTGTGGCGGGCGGTATCGCCATGGCCACCGCCATCAAGATCACCTGGTAAGAGGCAGCTGCCATGAACACACGCGCAATGATGTTGTTCTACGCTCTGATGCTGGCGGCGCCGGTACAGGCGGGCGACACTGTGGTGAAGTCCCTGCAGTCGCAGTATCAGACCCAGGGCGCCAAAACCTTTTCCGCCGCCGCCGGTGAAAAACTCTGGAACCAGCAGGTAGCCGACAAGAAGGGCGAAATGCGCTCCTGTCCGTCCTGTCACGGCAAGGACATCGCCCAGAACGGCCAGCACGCCACTACCAAAAAGGTGATCAAGCCCATGGCGGCCAGTGCCAATCCCAAGCGCTACACGGACGAGAAAAAAACCACCAAATGGCTGACCCGCAACTGCAAATGGACCTGGGGCCGCGATTGCACGCCGCAGGAAAAAGGCGATCTGCTGGAATACCTGTCCACGCACTGATTAGGAGAGCGTACGCATGACCCCCAAATTTCTGTTCGCAGCCACGCTGGCTGCAGCCCTGATCACACCGGTGCAGGCGGAGGAAAGTTTCTCCAGCTGGATGTTCACGTTTGATCGCACGAAAGAAGTGAAAGCCGTCGACAACGAGCAGTACAGCGAAGAGTGCGGCTCCTGCCATTTCGCCTATCCGCCCGGTCTGCTGCCCACCGCGTCGTGGGAAAAACTGCTGGCGCCAGAAGCGTTGCAGGACCACTTCGGTGAAAACGCCGAACTGGATGCCGACGTGCTGGCCGCCATCCAGCAGTACGTGTTGCCGAATGCGGCGGACAAGTCCTGGTACAAGCGCTCGCGCAAGATTGCCAACGCCACAGCTGAAGGCGATGCGCCCATCCGCATCACCGAAGTGAAGTACATCAAGCGCAAACACCACGAAATTCCCAAGCGCATGATCAAGGACAATCCGGATGTGCAGTCGCTCAGTAACTGCAACGCCTGTCACACCCAGGCCGAGAAGGGCGTGTTCGACAACGACACCGTCAACATTCCCAACTTCTCCGAATGGGAAGACGACGATTGAGCGTCTGGTAGCAGGATCGGTTTTCCGATCTAATGGTGCCCGCATGCGGGGCAGACCTGGGAGGTCTGCCCCGTTTTTCTGTCTGCCGCCTGGGGAATTTCCGCATGACCGCACCTGCCCGCCTGCCGCGTCTGCCCGTCACCATCTGGGCACTGGGACTGGCATCCCTGTTCATGGACATGTCCTCGGAACTGGTGCATGCGCTGTTGCCGCTGTACATGGTGGGCATGCTGGGCGCATCGGTGGCGCTGGTGGGCATCATCGAAGGCATTGCCGAAGCCACGGCGGCGATCACCAAGCTGTTCTCCGGCACGCTCAGTGATTTCGTGCGCCGGCGCAAGTTTCTGCTGGTGCTGGGTTATGGTCTGGCGGCGCTGACCAAACCGGTGTTTCCGCTGGCCAACTCCATCGGTTGGGTGGTGGCGGCGCGGTTTGTCGACCGCATCGGCAAGGGTATTCGCGGTGCGCCACGGGATGCGCTGGTGGCCGACGTTACGCCACCGGAGCAGCGCGGAGCTGCGTACGGTTTGCGGCAGTCGCTGGATTCGGTGGGTGCCTTTCTGGGGCCGCTGCTGGCCATCGCGCTGATGCTGCTGTTCGCCAACGATATTCGCACGGCGCTCTGGATAGCGGTCATTCCGGCCTGCATTACCGTGGTTCTGCTGATCCTGTTTGTGCGGGAACCGGAACCGGCCGCCAGCCAGCACAAGCCGCAGGCTCCCTTGCACTGGCGCGACGTGCGGCGTCTGCCGGCGGCGTACTGGACTGTCATCGGGCTGGCCGCCGTCTTCACCCTGGCGCGCTTCAGCGAGGCGTTTCTGGTGCTGCGGGCCAGCGAAACCGGCTTCGCCCTGGCCTGGGTTCCGGCGGTGATGATTGCCATGAATATCGTCTATGCCCTGGGCGCCTATCCGGCGGGCGCACTGTCGGACCGGGTCAGTGCGCGTAACCTGCTGGTGGCCGGTCTGCTGTGTCTGGTGCTGGCGGATGTGCTGCTGGCGCTGTCCACCGGGGTGGTGATGACGCTGGCCGGCGCCCTGTGCTGGGGCCTGCACATGGCGCTTACGCAGGGGCTGCTGTCCAAGCTGGTGGCTGATCATGCGCCGGCGGATCTGCGTGGTTCGGCCTTTGGAATTTTCAATCTGGTCAGTGGCCTGGCCCTGCTGCTGGCCAGCGCGCTGGCCGGCGTGCTGTGGACGCTTTATGGTGCCGGTGCCACCTTCATGGCCGGTGCTGCGTTTGCGTTACTTACCGTAACTGGACTGCTGATTTTCCGGAATGGATAATATTTCGCGCAAGGGAATGTGAACCGATACCGGACGGAACTGGTGCTGTTCAGAGGTGTTCACAGTGTTCCTGTCCCACATTCACAGTTTTCGGGCGGTGGCGATCCTGTTCGTCATTGCCGGCCATGTCATCTGGGCGTTCCAGTGGCATCTGCATCCCAACGTACGCGATCTGCTGGCCGATGTGCTGGAAAACGGCACCGTGCTGTTCGTGTTTGTGTCCGGCTACCTGTTCCAGCACCTGGCGCAAAAATTCCGCTACACCGACTACCTGAAAAAGAAATTCCAGAACGTCATCCTGCCGTATCTGATCATCTCCACGCCGGCTGTGCTGTACACCCTGCTGCGGGAACACCCGGCGCAGCATTTTCCGCAACTGGAAGGCACCTCGCCGCTGTACCAGCTGCTGTGGCTGTATCTGAAAGGCGGTGCTCACATCAACTATCCGCTGTGGTTCATTCCCATGATCACGGTGTATTTCCTGCTGGCGCCGCTGTTCATGCTGCTGGTGCGTCATCCGCGCGCGTACTGGCTGCTGCTGGTGCTGGTCCCGGTTTCGCTGCTGGCGCACCGGCCGCCGTTCCCCAATCTCGACCTGCTGCATCTGGCGGTGTATTACCTGTCGGCGTATGTGGCGGGCATGGCGTGCAGCCAGTTTCGCGCGCGGCTGGAGCCCGAGCTGCGCCGGCATGCCTGGTCGCTGCTGGCGCTGACGCTGGCGAGCGTGGCGCTGCATTTCGTACTGTCGGTGCATCACGGCAATTATGAGGTGGAGCACATGTTCTCGCTGGAAAAGGGGCTGATCGACTGGCTGTTCCTGCAGAAACTGTTGCTGTGTCTGGTGCTGGTGGGAGTGATGCAGCGGCTCGACAGTTTCGTTTCCCGTCCGCTGCGTTATCTGGCGGACATCAGTTTCACGCTGTTCTTCGTCCACATGTATTTCATCTTCACCATTCGCGTGGCCGAGCGCTGGCAGCCGGTGGAAGGTTCGCTGCCGGTCTGGACCGGTGAGTTGCTGCTGGTGCTGGCGTGCAGCGTGCTGTTTGCCTGGGTGGCGCAGCAGATTTTGGGCCATCGCAGCCGCATGGTGATCGGCAGCTGAATTTCCCGCTCGCGCCGTCATTGATTCCCGCGCCGGCGCGCCGCATCATCGCCGCCAGGGGCATGGCCGGCAGCGCCGGTCAGGCTGGCGCACACCACTCACAGGGAGCAGGCACATGATTCAATCCGTCGCCATCACCGGCGCTTCGTCCGGCATCGGCAAGGCACTGGCTTACGAATTCGCCCATCGCGGCATCAATGTGGCGCTGCTGGCGCGGCGTACCGATGTGCTGGAGGAGATCGCCGCCAATCTGAAAACGCGCTTCCCGGCGGTGCAGGTGGAAGTGCTCAAACTGGACGTGGCCGACACTGACGCCATCCTGCCGGCGCTGCAGGACATCAAACACCGTTTCGGCACGCTGGACTGCGTGGTGGCCAACGCCGGCATCACCGGCGTCAACAAGACCGGCGCCGGCGATTTCACCCAGGACATGCGGGTGATCCAGGTGAACCTGATCGGCGGCATGGCCACCATCGATGCCGCCGCGCGCATCTTTCGTGCGCAGGGCCGGGGCGTTGCGGTGGGCATTTCCTCGGTGACCGCATTTCGCGGCATTCCCGGCAGCGCCGCCTATTCCGCCTCGAAAGCCGGCTTCAGCCGCTATCTCGACACCACCCGGCTGGAACTCAAAAAGCACCACATCGAGGTGATCGCCGTGCACCCCGGCTTCGTCAAGACCGACATCGCGCCCAACATGGAGAAATATCCGTTCGTGATCAGCGCGGAAAAAGCGGCGCACACCATTGTCGACGGCATCTTCAAGGGCACCTCCAACATCATCGTGCCGGCCATGCCCTGGGCCGTGCTCGGCCGCGTCATGCCGCTGCTGCCGGACAAGCTGGTGCAGAAAGCATTTTGAGGAAAAACTGCGCGTTCCCGATTGCAGTCGCGGACGCCAGGCTCTACCCTTTGCCCAACATTGCAGGGTAAAAGGAGCCCTTCATGATCTGCGTTCCCTATTTCGTCGAAACGTCCCTGATCCCCAATGCCGGCAAGGGCCTGTTCCTGAAAGAAGCCGTGCCGGCCGGCAAGATCCTTATCGCTCCCTCCAAGATCCAGACCACCGTCACCCTGCAGAACCTGCTGGACGAATCCAACGATCACCACCTCGACAGTTCCATCCGCTGGTTCGAGGATCATTGCACCGTATCGCCGGACTGGCCGGACGAGTGCTACGTCAACCACGCCTTCGACGCCACCGGCCTGTGGCACCTGGGTTTTATCTTTGCGTTGAAGGATCTGCCGGCCGGCGCGGAAATCACGGCGGACTATCGTCATCTGCTGGCGCCGGGCGTCGACATCGGCTTTGCCGACAGTCTCACCGGGCAGCGCATCGTGGGATTCAGCTGGCCTGACAGCCTGCGCATTTCCACCGCGCAGCTGAATGGTCTGCTGGGAAAAGTGGAACAGCTGGAATTAACCTGAAGGTTGGGTCCTGAAATGATCTGGCGGGTCGCTTCCTGCAAGCCCGCCAGTGTGTTGCCACCGGCGCCCCGATAAAGCGCCGGTACTTCCCCCTCGGAAAGCCTGTGCGAACAGGAAGACTCAGTCGTCTCCTTCCTCGTCCTCGTCGTGATTGCCGCCGTTCATCCCCAGTTCCTTGATCTTGCGGGTGAGTGTGTTGCGGCCCCAGCCCAGCAGCTCGGCCGCGTCGCGACGCCGGCCGGCGGTGTGCTTCAGCGCGGTCTCGATCATGATGCGCTCGAACGCCGGCACCGCCTTGTCCAGCAGGCTGCGATGGCCGCGACTCAGCGCCTGGTCGGCCCAGGTGCGCAGCGCCTGTTCCCAGTTCGACGACGCATCGTGCGAGCCGGCGCTTTCCTGCAGCTCCGGCGGCAGATCGCCAATCAGCACCTCGCGTCCGGACGCCATCACCGTCAGCCAGCGGCAGGTGTTTTCCAGCTGGCGCACGTTGCCTTTCCAGTCCAGCGTCATCATGTACTCTTCCGTTTCCGGCAACAGCACCTTCGGCTCGACGTTGAGTTCCTTCGCCGCCATCAGCAGGAAGTGGGCGGCCAGCTGCGGAATGTCCTCGCGGCGCTCATTCAGGCGCGGCAGGTGGACACGGATTACGTTCAGACGGTGGAACAGGTCCTCGCGGAACTTGCCGTCCTTCACCAGCGTTTCCAGATTCTGGTGCGTGGCGGCGATGATACGCACGTCCACTTTCACGGCGGTGTGGCCGCCGACCCGGTAGAAGGTCCCGTCCGCCAAAACACGTAGCAGCCGGGTCTGGGCATCCAGCGGCATGTCGCCGATTTCGTCCAGAAAAAGAGTGCCGCCGTTGGCCTGCTCGAAGCGGCCCTGCCGCTGCGCCGCCGCGCCGGTGAAGGCGCCTTTCTCGTGGCCAAACAGTTCGGATTCGATCAGGTCTTTCGGAATCGCCGCCATGTTCAGCGCGATGAACGGCTTGTCGGCGCGGGGACTGTGACGGTGCAGCGCGCGCGCCACCAGTTCCTTGCCGGTGCCGGATTCGCCGTTGATCAGCACGGTGATGTTGGAGTGCGACAGGCGGCCGATGGCGCGAAACACTTCCTGCATCGCCGGCGCTTCGCCGATGATGTCGGTGCTGCTGGTGATCGGCGGCTCGATGCTGCTGGCCTGCTGCTCCTGGCTGTGATTCACCGCGCGCTTCACCAGCGACACGGCATCGTCCAGATCGAACGGCTTGGGCAGATATTCAAAGGCGCCGCCCTGGTAGGACTGCACCGCGCTGTCCAGATCCGAGTGCGCGGTCATGATGATCACCGGCAGGTTGGGATGATGGTCGCGGATGTGCGCCAGCAGCCCGAGGCCGTCGGTGCCCGGCATGCGGATGTCGGTGATGATCACGTCCGGCTGGGTATTGCGCAGCTTGTTCAGTGCCGAATCCCCGGTTTCAAACGATGTGGTGTTGATGCCTTCCTGGGTCAGCGCCTTTTCCAGAACCCAGCGAATGGATTTGTCATCGTCGATGATCCAGACCGATTCGTGCCCTTGCATGCTCTTATACTCCAACGTGTGACGCTGTCTCTGGCTTCTCCAGTGGCAGCAGTAATCTGAAAATGGTTTTGCCCGGCTGGCTGTCGCACTCGATCAGGCCGTGATGCTGGCTGATGATGGACTGCGAGATCGAGAGTCCCAGACCGGTACCGGACGCCCGCCCGCTGACCATCGGGTAGAACATGGTCTCCTGCAGATCCCTGTCCACGCCGGGGCCGTTGTCCTCGATTTCCACCAGCAGGATCAGGCGGTGGCGCACATGGCCGATGGTGAACTGGCGCAGGGCGCGGGTGCGGATGATGATTTTCGGGTCCTGCTGGCCGGGATTCTCGGCCAGGGCCTGCCGCGCATTGCGCACGATGTTGAGGATCGCCTGGATCAGCTGATCCTTGTCGCCCCAGATTTCCGGCAGGCTGGGATCGTAGTCGCGCTCCATCACCAGGGTGTCACCGGCTTCGGCCAGCAGGATGGCGCGCACCCGTTCCAGAATCTCGTGAATGTTCACCTGGGTCAGTTGCGGCAGCTTGCGCGGACCCAGCATGCGGTCCACCAGATTCCGCAGGCGGTCCACCTCGTCGATGATGATGTCGGTGTATTCGCGCAGGGTCTCGTCCGGCAGTTCCCGCGCCAGCAGCTGTGCGGCGCCGCGAATGCCGCCCAGCGGATTCTTCACTTCATGGGCCACGCCCCGCACCAGCGCGCGGGTGGCCTGGTGCGCGTTGATAAGGCCGTCCTCCTTGCTGATCCGCATCAGACGGTCCAGCGGCCGGATCTCCATCAGCAGGCTGCGCGGATAGCCCGGCTCCATCAGCGGCGTGATGGTGTAGTCCACCGTCGCCGAGTGCGGGTTGTTGGCCACATGCAGGTGCGCTTCGCGCTTGGTGTAGGGATGCAGTTCCGCCAGCGCCGTCTCCATGTCCGCGTGGGCATTGGGATCGTTCTCGCTGATCAGCTGGCGGATCGGCGTGCCCAGCAACTGGGAGTGGCTGGCGGCCAGCAGGTGCTCGGCGGCGGGATTCAGGTAGCGCACCCGCAACTGCTCATCCAGCAGCAGAACCGCTGTGGTGAGGTTGTCGAGCAGGCTTTTCGGAAGATCGTAATTCATTGAATCCTGTGCTGAATCAAGTGGCAGTGAACCAGGCCGGCCGGCATCTGCGCTGCAGGTTGCAGACTAAAATGCAAAAACCAAACCAGCTTGAAGGAAATACCGGCGCGCAGGAGAAGCGACGCTCCGGGACGGGACTTATAACCCCCTTGGCGGGGCTCAAAAACCGTCTGGAACTGCAGATTTTGCGGGCTGCGCGTCGAGTTGGGGCGGGCCTTGGCCGGGCGCCCTGTTTCGGTTACCCGGCCGGTCCGCCTGTGGCGATTTTAGTTCAGCGGGGAGAATGAGCGCACCAAAATGGCGCTCAACAAAAATCAGGGGGTGTTTTTCGGGGGCTTGGGTTTGGCCGGCGGCTGGTTGCCGGGCATCAGTTTCGAGAAGCGTTTGACCTGAAAGGTCACGGAATCGCTGCTGCCCATTTCCTTGCCGTCCTTGTCCAGGATCTTCACCTGGGCCTGGTATTCGCCGCGCTCCAGATTGTCCAGGGTGAAACTGGTGGACGAAATCGGGGCGCCTCGCGGTGCGCCATTGAGCAGCAGCTGCACCCGATCATCGGTACGCAGGTTGGGAGACACCGCCACCTGCACCACGATGGGGTCACTTTCGTTGATGAAATTGTGCTGGTTTTCAGGGCTGACGATCAGCACCTTGTTGTAGTGAAACGGTCCGGCGACCGCCTTTTCCCGCTGCGGCGGCGTGGTGGGCAGGGCCGGCATGGTGGCTACCGGCTTGATGTCCAGCGCCTCGGCACCCTTGCGCGGCTCGTCGGTGAATACCAGATTGCCGTTCTCATCCACGTACTTGTAGACGGTCTCGGCCGGCACGGACGCGGCCGACAGCAGCAGGAACACGGGCAGTGCGATGCGTAACATGGCGGTTCTCCCTGTGGTAATTGTTATGCGCCGCCTTTCATTTAAAACCATTTTTGGACCTCCAACAAAAAAAGCTCCCGGTTTCGGGAGCTTTTTCGCAGATCATGCCTGATTTGAACGGGCAGGCCCGGCGTACCGTACCTGCCGCGCGTTCTCAGCAGGAGTAGTACATGTCGAACTCGATCGGGTGAGTGGTCATGTTCAGACGCTCCACTTCGCCACGCTTCAGTTCCACGTAGGCCTTGATCATGTCCTCGGTGAACACGCCACCTTCCAGCAGGAAGTCGCCGCGCTCTTCGAGGGTATCCAGCGCCTGTTCCAGCGAGGAGCAGACGGTGGGGATTTTCTTGGCTTCTTCCGGCTCCAGATCGTACAGATCCTTGTCCGCTGCATCGCCAGGGTGGATCTTGTTCTTGATACCGTCCAGACCGGCCATCAGCAGCGCTGCGAAGCCCAGGTACGGGTTGCAGATCGGGTCAGGGAAGCGCGCTTCGATACGGCGGGCCTTGGCGGAAGTAACCCACGGAATCCGGATGGAAGCGGAACGGTTGCGGGCGGAGTAGGCCAGCATTACGGGAGCTTCGAAACCGGGAACCAGACGCTTGTAGGAGTTGGTGCCGGGGTTGGTGAACGCGTTGATGGCGCGGGCGTGCTTGATGATACCGCCAATGTAGTACAGCGCTTCTTTCGACAGGCCAGCGTAAGCGTCACCTGCGAAGATGTTCACGCCGTCCTTGGAGATGGACTGGTGAACGTGCATGCCGGAACCGTTGTCACCCACGATCGGCTTGGGCATGAAGGTTGCGGTTTTGCCGTAGGCGTGCGCCACATTGTGTACGCAGTACTTCAGGATCTGTACTTCGTCGGCTTTCTTCACCAGGGTGTTGGCGCCAACGCCGATTTCGCACTGGCCGGCAGTCGCCACTTCGTGGTGGTGCACTTCCAGAACCAGGCCCATCTGCTCCATGGCGGCGCACATGGCGGCGCGCAGGTCGTGCAGGGAGTCAACCGGGGGAACGGGGAAGTAGCCGCCTTTCACGCGCGGACGGTGGCCGGTGTTGCCACGGTCGAAATCTTCGTGGGTAACCCACGCCGCTTCTT
This sequence comes from uncultured Moraxellaceae bacterium, assembly GCA_964491665.1. Classification (GTDB taxonomy): domain Bacteria; phylum Pseudomonadota; class Gammaproteobacteria; order Pseudomonadales; family Ketobacteraceae; genus Ch67. The sequence continues at coordinate 28,350 of CAZBII010000003.1, read as the reverse complement.
CGGAGAAGATTTCATGCATCGCAGTGTGCATGTCGATCTTCCACTTGATGGAATCGAAGATGAAGAATTCGGGTTCGGGACCGAACAGGGCCTTGTCGCCGATGCCGGTGGTTTTCAGGTATTCCTCGGCGCGCTTGCCGATGGAGCGAGGATCGCGGTCGTAACCCTGCATGGTGGCGGGTTCGACGATGTTACAGCGCAGGATGACCATGGCTTCGTCAGCAAACGGGTCCATTACTGCGGAGCTGTCGTCCGGCATCAGGATCATGTCGGATTCGTTGATGCCTTTCCAGCCGGAGATGGAAGAGCCGTCGAACATCTTGCCGGTTACGAAGGTGTCTGCGTCAACAGTGGAAGACGGATAGGTAACGTGCTGCTCTTTGCCGCGGGTGTCAGTGAAGCGCAGGTCAACCCAGCGAGCATTGTTTTCTTTAATGAGTGAAAGAGTCTTTGCAGACATTTGGAAACTTCCTCCAATTGGATTTAAGTGTTCGGGGTGTGACCAAGAGAAGTCGATGCTGGCGGGGTCCGGGGATTCGACAGCTTCTACCGCTTGTGTAAGGGTCGATCGACAGTGCTTGACTGGCAATCCAGGTCAGTCACAAGACGGCCATTCTTGCCTGATAAAAAGGCGGATGGTTTGGTCTTGCCTCACAAGAAGGCAAAGAATATGCCATTGGATTTTGACTTGAAAGGGGGGCGCCGGAATCGACCCACGTTTTTTTTGCTGGCAGTGAGAGGCCGCGTATTTCAAGGGCTTGGCAGGGGGTAAGCGGCACGCTTTCGGCAGACGGAGATGTTGTCCGAAATGGCTTAGGGGGGGCGCCCGCATAGCGGTCTGATCTATTTTGGTGCGCCAAAAAAACAAAACGCACCAAAGTGACGCGTCTCGTCCCGGCCGAGGGCAATCAGCTGTCGCAGACCTCAATCCGGATCTCGATTTCGCGGTTTTCCTGCTTCTGGCCCAGCACCTTGTGGCCGTTGATGCGGCACCAGGCCGGAATGTCGTGCAGAACGCCGGGGTCGGTGCAGGTCACGGTCAGCACGTCGCCGGTCTGCAGCTTGCGAATCGCGTTCTGGGTGCGGATGACCGGCATTGGGCAGAGCAGACCTCGGGCGTCGAGGGTGGATTCAGCCATGGCGCGGTTCCTCAGATGTACCAGTTTGGTGCAATGTCGTCGGCGGGTATGGGGGCGATGTTGAGAATGCGGCCCACGCCCCCCTTGTTCTGGATTTCCACCTGGACCGATTCCGCGTCGCGGCCCTGGCTGAAGCGGGCGGCAATGCGGGCGGCGTAGAGCAATTCGTCGTCAGACGGGCTGCCGTCCACCAGCGTGAGCGGTCCGCCGTGGCTGATGAAACGGATGGAGTGGAACTGCTTCTTGTAGCCGGACATGAAATTGTTTTCACCTTCCTCGCGACTGACGATCAGCTTGTAGTGGGGCGCCGGGCGGATATGACGTCCCACCTTCAGCAGCATGATGTCGTCGAGTTCGTAATCTTTGCGGCCCTGGGATTGCCAAAGGTCGGCCAGCTTGCGGGAATAGTTTTCGTCGGTGAGGAAACAGCAGCCGCCGGCGGGCTGCGCCCAGTCCACGAAGCCGAACTGCTTCGCCAATGCCATCTGGGGTTTGCGGTTGCGGCCGTTGAATCCGTAGAGTTTTTCCCGGTCCAGCCAGCCTTCGCGTTCCGGCAGGGTGGGGGGCAGCAGCCTGGCGCACAGGGGGCGGACCAGACGGTCGTCTGCACCGGATTCTCGGGCGATCAGCGGCAGGGTGTCCTTGCGCTGGGATTTGGGGCGCTGGCCGATCACTTCGCCGGTGATGATGAAGTCGAAGCCTTTTTCCTCCGCCATCTGGCGCGCCTTGTTGAGCATGGCGTTGGCCTTGCCCACCATGAAAATCTTGCAGTCGAGACACGGATTGAGGTTGGCGCCGTAACCGTGCTGGGGATTGAGCACGATGTCCTTGTATTCTTCGGAAATGTCTTCGATGTGCAGCTTGATGCCCAGCTGTTCCGCCGCCCACAGCGCGTTGTTACGTTTCTGTTTTTGCTGGTCTTTCTTGCGGATGGCGTGGGTGTGGCCTTCAACGCAGAAGCCGGTGAAGAAGTTGACGCCTTCCACCAGGATGCCCTGTTCCTGAATCACGCGGACTGCCAGCAGGGAGTCCAGTCCGCCCGAAAGCAGTGCAATTGCCTTTCGCTGAATCGACATAACCGTTGTGTAACCTGGTGGATCAAAAGGGCGCGCATTATACCGGATTTTCCGGATTTCCTGTGGCGAAAGTGTAAACGGGCCTGAGCAGATGTCAGGGGAATCATGTATACTCGCCGCCCGATTTCACCCTATCAGGCAGAGGCTGTCGTTTTGTGATCGAGAAGATTCGTAATATTGCCATCATCGCGCACGTTGACCACGGTAAAACCACACTGGTCGACAAACTGCTGCAACAATCCGGCACCCTCGGCCGCAAGGACGAAGGGGAACGCGTGATGGATTCCAATGATCTGGAAAAAGAGCGCGGTATTACCATTCTGGCGAAGAACACGGCGATCAGCTGGAACGGCTATCACATCAACATCGTGGACACCCCGGGACACGCCGATTTCGGCGGCGAGGTTGAGCGCGTGCTGTCGATGGTGGACTGCGTGCTGCTGCTGGTGGACGCGCAGGACGGCCCCATGCCGCAGACCCGTTTCGTGACCAAGAAGGCGTTTGCCCAGGGCCTGAATCCGATCGTGGTGATCAACAAGGTGGACCGCCCCGGCGCGCGTCCGCACTGGGTGGTGGATCAGGTGTTCGACCTGTTCGACCGCCTCGGCGCTACCGACAAGCAGCTCGACTTCCCCATCATTTATGCATCGGCACTGAACGGTGTGGCCGGCCTGGAGCCGGACCAGCTGGCGGATGACATGACGCCGCTGTTCGAAGCCATCATCGAAAAAGTATCGCCGCCGGAAGTGGATTCCGAAGGCCCGTTCCAGATGCAGATTTCCTCCCTCGACTATTCCAGCTATCTGGGCGTTATCGGTATAGGTCGCGTCAAGCGCGGCAAGCTGAAAGCCGGTTCGCAGGTGAAGGTGGTGGATCGCGAAGGCAAGGTGCGTAACGGCAAGATCCTGAAGATCATGGGTCACCTGGGTCTGGAGCGGGTTGAAATTGATGAGGCTGAAGCCGGCAACATCGTCTGTATCACCGGTATCGACGGTCTGAACATTTCCGACACCGTGTGCCATCCGGACAAGCCCGAGGCGCTGCCGCCGCTGTCGGTGGACGAACCCACCGTAAGCATGATTTTCCAGGTCAACACCTCGCCGTTCGCCGGCAAGGAAGGCAAGTACGTGACCTCGCGCAACATCCGCGACCGTCTGGAAAAAGAACTGATCCACAACGTGGCGCTGCGGGTGGAAGATACCGACAGCCCGGACAAGTTCCGCGTGTCGGGCCGTGGCGAACTGCACCTGTCGGTGCTGATCGAGAACATGCGTCGCGAAGGTTTTGAACTGGCGGTGGCCTCACCCGAAGTAATCGTGAAGGAAATCGACGGCGAGAAGCAGGAGCCGTATGAAAACGTCACCATCGACATCGAGGAAAACCACCAGGGTTCCGTGATGGAACAGCTGGGTCTGCGCAAGGCGGAAATGACCGACATGGTGCCCGATGGCAAAGGTCGCGTGCGCATGGATTTTCTGGCGCCGTCGCGTGGCCTGATCGGCTTCCGCTCCGAGTTCCTGACCATGACGTCCGGTACCGGCATCATGAACTCCACGTTCTCGCATTACGGACCCATCAAGGAAGGTGAAGTCACCAAGCGCCAGAACGGCGTGCTGGTGTCGATGATCACCGGCAAGGTGCTGGGTTATGCGCTGTTCAACATCCAGGAGCGTGGCCGTCTGTTCGTGGACCCGAACGTGGATGTGTACGAAGGCCAGATCATCGGCATTCACTCCCGTGGCAACGATCTGGTGGTGAACCCCACCAAGGGCAAGCAGCTCACCAACATCCGCGCCGCCGGTTCCGATGAAAACATCATCCTGACGCCGCCGATCAAGTTCTCGCTGGAACAGGCGCTGGATTTCATCGACAAGGATGAACTGGTGGAAGTGACGCCGAAATCGATCCGTATCCGCAAGAAATACCTGACCGAGAACGAGCGCAAGCGCGCCAACAAGTAAGCGCTGTCTGCCGCAATAAAAAAGGCCGCCGGGTTTGTCCCCTGCGGCCTTTTTTGTTTTCTGGCGCGGCAATCAGTCTGGCGGGCAGCTGTGCATTTTGAGGAAGCCGTCCACCGCGAAACGGGCGTGTGCTTCCAGTTCGTCGGTGGTGCGCTGGATGTTGATGCCGAACTGCGTGCGGATTACATCCAGCCGCAGCAGCATGCCCACCAGCAGCTCGGCGCTCTGCGCGGGTGAATGGCACTCAATCAGGTGGCTGTCATGCAGCGCCTGCAGCCAGTGCTGCAGCTGTTGCAGGGTGGCGTCGGCACCCTGGGTGTAGATGTCCTGCAGGATGGCTTCCGGCACGTTGACCGAGGCGCCGACGATGCGCATGAACTGCAGGTGTTCGGGACTGGTCAGGAAATGCAGCACGCTCAGGCTGAAGTTGAGCAGGGCGGCACGGGCACCGGCCAGGCTGGTTTGCGGCAGTGGCAGGTGCGCCGAGAAGGTTTCGGACTGGGAGCGGATCACTGCGCTGATCAGGTCGTCGCGGTTGCTGTGGCGGCTGTAGACCGTGACCTTGGAGACGCCGGCCTTGCGGGCCACGGCCTCGATGCTGACGGCGCCCGGTCCCTTCTGGAACAGCAGTTCGCGCGCGGCAGCCAGAATGGCCTGGTCCTTCTGCAGATCGGTGGGGCGGCCGGCCGAGGGTGGTTGCGTCGGGCGGGCGTCCATGATAATTGTACGGTTCCGTTCGTTAATATCGGTGCGATTCGATTTCATGCGCTTCCGTCAGCTGTCCCTGTTGTGTTGCTGTCTGGCCCTGGTGGCCTGTTCCGATGAGGCTGCCGCGCCGGCAGCGGTGTTGCCGCCACTGGTCAAAATCCTGGTGCTGGCGGATCAGGATCGTCCCCGGCAGCAGGCTTTTTCCGGCACGGTGCGGGCGCGCACCGAAGTGCCCATTGCCTTTGAGGTGCCCGGCCGCATTCGCCAGCGGCTGGTGGATGCGGGCCAGACCGTCACCCTGGGGCAGGTGCTGTTTACCCTCGATGCGCGCGAGCTGGAGCAGCAGCTGGCGTCGGCACAGGCATCGCTGGACGCCGCGCAGGCGGAGCAGCAAGTGGCGCGGGCCGATCTGGAGCGGCACCGTCATTTGATCGGGCAGCGCTCCATCAGTCAACAGGTGTTCGAGCGCGTGCAGTTGCAGGAGCGCGCGGCGGTCGCGCGGGTGCAGGTGGCGCAGGCGCAATTGCAGCAGGCGCGCATCACGCTGGAACACGCGGTACTGCGGGCGAAATCGCCGGGTGTGCTGCTGGACGTGAGCGGCGAGCCGGGGCAGGTGGTGGGCGCCGGGCAGCCGCTGGCCACGCTGGCAGACGCGCGGCAGCTGGAAGTGGAGCTGCATCTGCCGGACGGCTTCACCCCGCCACAGCAGGGCACGATCCTGCTGGATGAGGGCCAGACCCTGCCGCTGCGACTGCGGGAGGTGGCGGGCACTGCGGATGCGGTGAGCCGGACCTGGCGGGTGCGCTATCAGGTGGAAAATGCCGCCGCGAACCTCAAGCTGGGTTCGCTGGTGCGGGTGGGGCTGGCCCAGGCGGCACAGGGGCGCACGCTGTTTTCTGTGCCGGTGGGTGCGCTGGATGAGCGCGGCAGCGGCCCGCAGGTCTGGCAGGTGGTGGACGGCCGGGTGCAGCCAGTGGCGGTGGAAGTGGTGGCCCTGCAGTACGACACGGCCCGCATTGCCGCCGACCTGGCGCCGGGCACCCATCTGGTGGCCCTGGGCACGCATCTGCTGGTGCCGGGCATGGCGGTGCGGGAGCAGGCGCCGTGAGCTTTCCCAACCTGTCGGCGCTGGCGGTGCGCCAGCGTTCCATCACGCTCTATTTCCTGCTGCTGTCCGTTATCGCCGGGCTGTATGCCTTCCTGTCGCTGGGCCGCGCCGAAGACCCCGCAATCAAGATGCAGATCCAGGTGGTGTCGGTGCTGTGGCCTGGCGCCACCGCGCAGCAGATCCAGCAGCAGGCGGTGGATCCAATCGAGAAGCGGCTGCAGGAACTGGATTACCTGTTCCGCATCCAGTCCACCGTGAAGGCGGGGCGCGCGGACATTCTGGTGGAATTCGAGGAGTTCGCGCCCCGGGACAAGGTGGCCGAAATGCAGTTCCAGGTCCGCAAGCGCATGCTGGATCTGCAGGCGCGCCTGCCGGAGGGCGTGCAGGGGCCGTTCGTGAATGATGATTTCACCGACATCCAGTTCAGCCTGTTCAGCCTGACGGCGCCGGGCCTGCCGATGCGGGAACTGACCCGCGAGGCGGAGCAGATCCGCGACCGGCTGCGGCGGGTGCCGGGTGCGCTCAAGGCCAGCATCATCGGCGAGCGCACCGAGCGGGTGTTCGTCGAACTGGATAACGTCAAGCTGCTCAATCTGGGCGTGGACGCGCGGCAGGTGCTGGATGCCATCGACGCCTACAACCGGCTGCTGCCCGCCGGGCAGATGGAAACCGCCGGGCCGCGGCTCTACTTTCGCACGGATGCCGATCTGGCTGACATGGAGGCATTGAAGGCCGTGCCGATCCGGGTGGGCGACAAAACCCTGCGGCTGGATGACATTGCCCGCGTGCATCAGGGTTATGAAGATCCGCCCTCGTTTCTGGTGCGCGCCAACGGCGAGGATGCGCTGCTGCTGGGTGTGGTGATGGCGCCGGGCGAGAACGGCCTGGATTTCGGCACGCGGCTGGAACAGTTCGTGACCGAGCAAAACAGCCGGCTGCCGCTGGGCATCGAACTCAGACAGATCACCAATCAGGCCGACGCCATTTCCGCTGCGGTGGACCTGTTCCAGATGAAATTCCTGGTGGCGGTGCTGGTGGTGATGGGCGTGGGCTTTGCCGCTTTAGGCTGGCGGGCGGGGCTGATCGTGGGCATTTCGATCCCGGTGACGCTGGGGCTGGCGTTCCTGCTGATGAAAATAGCCAACATCAACCTGGATCGCATCACGCTGGGCGCGCTGATCATCGCGCTGGGGCTGCTGGTGGACGACGCCATCATCGCCATCGAAATGATGCTGGTGAAGCTGGAAGAGGGCTGGGACAAGGTGCAGGCGGCTACGCACGCGTGGACGGCGACAGCCTCGCCGATGCTGTATGGCACGCTGATCACCATGTTCGGTTTTGTGCCGATCGGATTTGCGAAATCCGGTGTGGGGGAATATGCCGGCAATATTTTCTGGGTGCTGGCGTTTGCGCTACTGGTGTCCTGGCTGGTGGCGGTGACGTTCACGCCGTATCTGGGGGTGCGCATGCTGCGTGTGCCGGGTAGTGCTCCCTTGCCGGGCCATGACGCCGATGCGCTGTTCAGCATGCCGCGTTACCAGCGTTTCCGGCAGCTTGTCGAAGCCTGTCTGCGCTGGCGCAAAACCGTGGTGGCGACAACGTTCGGCGCGTTGCTGCTGGCGCTGGCCGCGCTGGGCAGCTCGGTGCAGCAACAGTTTTTCCCCGGCTCTGATCGCCCGGAGGTGCTGATCAGCATCCAGCATCCGCAGGGCACCGCGCTGGCCGTCACCGATGCCACGGTGCGCAGGTTCGAGTCGCTGCTGGCGCAACTGCCGGGCGTGAAGAATTACTCCACGTTTGTCGGTGCCGGCGCGCCGCGTTTTTTCCTCTCGGTCACTCCGGAATTTCCCGATCCGTCCTTTGCAAAAATTGTGGTGACCGCCAACGGCTCGGCCGAGCGCGACCAGATCATGCATGCGCTCAACGACAGGGTGACGGCGGGCGATTTTGCCGAGGCGCGGATTCGCGTGGCGCGCCTGCTGTTTGGTCCGCCAGTGCCCTGGCCGGTGAGTTTCCGCGTGCTGGGTCCGGACCTGATGAAGCTGCGGGAAATCGGTCACCAGATGCAGGCGCTGATGGCGGCGCATCCCAACGTCATCCAGTCCAGCCTGGAATGGGACGAGCGCATGCCGGTGCTGCAGCTGCAGATGGATGCTGATCGCCTGCGTCTGCTGGGCTTTACGCCGCGTGACGTGGCGCAGCAGCTGCAGTTCATGTTCCAGGGCACGCCGGTCACGCAGGTGCGGCAGGATATTCGCAGTGTGGAAGTGTGGGCGCGCAGTGCGCAGCCGCTCGATCCGCAGACGCTGGGCGTGTACGAGTTGCGCAACGAGCAGGGCAAAAAAATGGCGCTGTCGCAGCTGGGCGACGTGCAGGTGCGTTACGAGGAGCCGCTGCTGCGCCGTCATAATCGCGAGCCGTTTCTGGAAGTGCGCGGTGATGTGCAGGGTGCGCAGGCGCCGCATGTCACCCGGCAGCTGTGGCAGCAGTTCGAATCGCTGCGGCAGGCGTTGCCGCCAGGTTATCGTCTGGAAATCAGCGGCTCAGTGGAAACGTCGGTGCGTGCCGAAGCGTCCATCGCCAAGGTATTTCCCGTGATGATCGCGCTGATGCTCACCTGCATCATGCTGCAGATGCGCTCGTTCTCGGGCACCTTCATGGTGCTGGCGACGGCACCGCTCGGTGTGATTGGCGCCGTGCTCGCGCTGCTGCTGTTCCACCAGCCGTTCGGTTTCGTGGCGTTGCTGGGGCTGATCGGTCTGGCGGGAATTCTGATGCGCAACACGCTGATCCTGACCCAGCAGGTCGCTGACAATCTGGAGGCGGGCATGCAGCCACTTATGGCCGTGGTGGAGGCTACAGTGCGGCGGGCGCGGCCGGTGATTCTGACGGCACTGGCGGCGGCACTGGCGTTTCTGCCGCTGACCACCGACATTTTCTGGGGACCGATGGCGTATGTGCTGATCGGCGGGGTGATGGTGGGAACCGTGATTACGCTGTTCTTTGTGCCGGCGCTGTATGGCCTGGTATTCCGGCTGCAGCGCTCTGCTGTCGCGTAACGAAAAATGCCTGACGCCTTGCGGCTGTCAGGCATTGCGGATGCGGTCGCGGGTGTCCGTCAGAATTGCTGGCTGTAACTCATTTCCAGCAGGAACACGCTGAGATCGGTTTTCACATCGGTACCGAAGAACGGGTTGTAGATGAAGTTCAGCGGATCGGTGTCGTTGCCGAGCGGGCTAGTGCCGGCGGGCATGTCGAGCGTATTGGCGAAGTAGCCGATGCCAAAGTCGAGGTCGCCGCCGCCTTCAGTTCTGGTGCCAAAACCCACGCCATAGAATTTGCCGGAGCCCATCGGCAGCAGCGGTGTGTAGCCGCCCTTGGGCAGCGAAGTGGGACGGTCTTCCACGCCGGCACGCAGCACCAGATTTTCCGACCACTGGTATTCCACGCCGATTGCCCAGTTCCAGGTGTCTTCCAGACCCAGCGGGAACACCAGCGAGTCGCTGGTGGATTCGCCGACGAATTCCGCCAGACGCAGGAAGTCGATCGGTTTCGACAGCTGCAGGGGCAGCTCTTCCCACGACGACCAGCCGGCGTACTTGTAATCGATGTTCACTTTCACGCTGGGAGTGACTTGCACGCTGGTGCCCAGCATCCACTGCTCCGGCATTTCCAGCGCCAGATCCACATCACCTTCGGTAGTGGCGACACCGGTGGGAAACTGGAAGCCCAGCAGATCCACGATTGAATCCAGCTGGCCGCCGATGGGGGAATTCACCAGCGGCACCAGCACCGCGCTCCAGGCGTCGGAGCTGGTCCACTTGAATTGGCCTTCCAGATTCATGGGAATCGGGGCGATATAGGTCATGCCGAAGGTCAGCCAGTCGGTGGGTTCCCACAGCAGGCCGGCGTTGAAACCGATGTTCATGGCCTTTTCCACTTCCAGTGCCATGTAACCCAGTTCCTCGTAGGGTGAAAAACTGCCATTGCACAGCGGGGCGAACGCCGGGCGCGAGGGATCGGCGCCAGTGCAGTTCAGCAAAGGCCCCTGCTGCAGTTCACCCAGTTCATACACACTGGGGTTGCCGGCGCGGAACGGCAGCTCGAAGCCCACGCCACCGTAGTTGAACGTCATGGCGGCGCCGAAGGAAAACTCGTCATTCACGCGGTAGGCGAAACTGGGCGAGAAATAGGTGATCACGGTGAACGACATGCGCTGGCCGATCCAGCGGCTGGGGTCATCCTCGGCGCGGTAAAAACCCACCATCATCGGGGAATAGACGTTGGTGGCGAAGGTGATGTCGCTGTTGGGGGGGGAGTAGGAGGCGCCGCCCAGTGGTGCCAGCAGCAGCGGCAGGTCGGTCATGCCGAAGAAGGGCAGCATCAGCGAGGCGCCTTCGGTGGTGCCGGTGGTCCGGTAGGCGTCGTTTTCCTGGAAATAGGGCTGGCCGCGGTGGGCGTCGATGGCGGCGGCGGTGGCGGGATCGTATTCGCCGAATTCCATGTCGATGGCGAAGGTGCCGGCCACCACTTTGAGGTGCGACTGGCGGCCGTCCAGATTGACCAGGCCGGCGGGATTGAAGTGCACGGAATCGATGCCGGGCGGGTCGGCGGTAACGGCATGGCCCAGCGCCACAGCCTTGGCGTTGCCGATGGTGAGGCTGTCGGTCAGGGTGGCAAAGGTGGCGCTGGAGCAGGTAACGGCGAGTGCGCCGCAGAGCCAGTGCGCCAGTGCAGGAATCAGCCCCTGCTTGAACGATCGCTTCATTTGCACTCCTAGGCAGATCGAAGCAAGGCTGCGCACGGGCGCGCCGACCGCCGGTGAATTGGCACGACGGTCTCGATGGGATATGTTCCACTACCCTGCTTTCTGCTATTTATTTTTGTTGTGTAAAGGGCTTTGGAATCCGCCCGTCACAGGTTGTCCTGAATGAACAGGATACATGGTGTCCAATGGACAGTTATTTTGCAATACTATTTGCAAAATAATTGTCAAAGGTTGGATTTTTTATAATTAAATCAGCTTGTTAATCTTTTTCCCCCGGTTTTTGCGATGCAGTCGCGGAGGCTTGACGGCAAAAATACACAGGGTTAGACGGTTTGTTTACTTTTGCTGTTCAGGCGACATTTTTGTCACTGTTGTGACACCGGTTCCATCATTATGAAATTTTATTTGCAATATATATTGCATAAATATTTCGTATTCTGCAGTATCCCAGTCTGACTGTTGCTGCCTCCCGCCTTGTCGAGCCATCGCAGCCGTTTTGCCGTCGCGCAGTTGACGGAGCCAGCAGTCACGGAACGCAGGGAAAAATCGCCATAACAATAACCAAGGGCGTTCCGTTTCCGGTTGAAACAGGATGCGGGTATGAATCTCCATAACAAGAAGAAACCAGTCTGCTGGCGGGTATTGCTCGTCGCAGGCATGCCAGTACTGGGGTTTGCCAATCCGGAAGCACCAGGCACCTATGATGCACGTAATCACGGCATGGGCGGGGCGGGAATCGCCTATCTGGACAGTCCGGCCGCTGCTCTTCACAACCCGGCCAATCTGGCCTCCACCCGTGACACCCAGCACCAGTTCGATATCTCCGCGCTGTTCGTGAAGCTGAAAGGCTCGTTTGCGGGGCCGGAGAACGTCACGGAATCCCCCTGGATCATTGCGCCGCTGCCGTTGCAGGGCTACCAGAAGCGCGTGTCCGACGACATGACGATGGGGGTGGCGCTGTATTTTGCCACCGGTTTTGGCGGTGGCTTTGAGGATGTCGAGCAGTACGGCACCGGCAAACCCTGCACTTCGCGGCTCGACCAGGTCCTGCAGATACAGCCGGGCAGCGGGGCGGTGCTGAACAATGCAGCCCTCAACAACGATTTCTGTCCGCCCTTTGGCCGTGACGAGCGCGTGGAGATTGCGGTGCTCGAACTGGCGTTTCCCGTGTCGTATGAAGTGTCCGATGACCTGCGCGTGGGCATATCCTTCCGTCTGCCGTTCGGCACTTTCGAGCAGACCACCTCCGAAGACATCGCCGGTGCCTTTACCGGGCCGATGACGCCGGTGGGCTCGTTCGGGCTGGGCTATGCCCAGGTGGAATCGAAGATGTGGGGGGTGGGCAATCCCGGCGTGCTGCTGGGGGTGACTTATGACGTGACGTCCTATTTCAGCGTGGCGGCCACCTACCGTTCCAAGACCACCACCACCATGCGAGGCGACACCCAGCTGTTTCTGGATTCCAACCTGCTGATCCAGCAGGCCATGTAGAGTCTGGGCGGCCTGACCCTGGGTGAACTGGCGACGCTGCTGAACTCGATTCCCACCATCGGCCCGCTGCTCGCGGCGCAGTCCAATGAAAGCCTGGGCGGACTGGCAAACCGGCTGACCACCGATATCGAATCGGAAATGACCTGGAACGCCGCGCAGGCGGTGGAACTGGGAATGGCGCTGCAGGTGACGCCGAAGCTGATGTTCGCCGCGGACTGGAAGCACCAGTATCAGGCCGATGCCAACAAGGAATTCATGGTGGTGCTGAAGGAACCGCTGTTCCAGGCGTCAGGCCTTACCAAGCTGGGGCAGGTGCTGAACTGGAAGGACGTGTACCTGTGGAGTTTTGGGCTGGAGTACTCGCTGTCCGACCGGCAGAAGCTGCGGATGGGATACAGCGTCGGCAACAGCGCCACACCGCCGGAGTATTCCAACCCGTTCACGCCGCCGCCGGCAGACAAGCAGGACAGTTTCTATCTGGGCTACGGGCTGACCACCGGCAAATGGACCTGGGATCTCGGCTTCAATTACGCCGCCGTGGATTACGAAATTGCCCAGCCTTATGACGGCGACGGCAACCCGGTGGACACGCCCACCTGTCGCGCCGGCCAGCTGGTGAAAACCGGCTGCCCCGGTGAAACCGCCGTCACCCAGATGATGCTGAGCTTTTCCGCGCTGTACCGTCTGCCCTGATCTGCCTGGCGCGCTGTCACTGCGACAGCGCGTGAGCTTCCTGCGCCAGTTTCAGAAAGCTGGGCGGTTCCCCGGCGCCGTACACTTCCAGCGCCGCACCACTCACGTAGGACGAGCTGTCCGCCGCCAGAAACAGGCAGGCGTTGGCGATGTCCTGCGGGCTGGCCATGCGCTTCATTGGCAGCGACTGTTCGATCAGCGCGATGCCCCGGGCGCCGGCGTAATGGTCTTCCGCCGCTTCGGTTTTGATGAGTCCGGCAATGATGGCGTTGACGCGGATATTGTCGACGCCCCATTCCTGCGCCAGTGAGCGGCTGAGGTTGATCAGGCCGGCCTTGGCTGCGCCATAGGCCGCCGTGCCCGGTGACGGCCGCACGCCGGAGACGCTGGCGATGTTGACGATGGCGCCGCCGCCGGTCTTGCGCATGGCGTGATAGGCCTGCTGCGCCAGAATCAGTGGGGCGATCAGGTTGAGGCGGATGATGGATTCGCTGAGACGGTAGGGCGCGTCGGCTGCCACCACCGGCGGACTGCCACCGGCGTTGTTGATCAGCACATCCAGGCGGCCGCTGCGCGTCAGCACGGTGTCGATCAGCTGCTGCGACTCCTCCGGCTTGCGCACGTCGGCGGCGATGAATTCCGCCGTGTTCCCCTTGCCCTGCGGCATCACGTCCGGGGCATTGCGGCCGCAGATGAAGACGCGCGCCCCGGCTTCCAGAAAGGCCTGGGCGACACCGAAGCCGACACCCTTGGTGCCGCCGGTGACGATGACGCTCTTGTGGCTGAAATCGAACATGGGAATTCCTGTCTGTGCTGGATTACTGCTGCTGTTGTGCCTGCTGCTGCAGGCGGGTGGAGTGCAGGTATTTCCACACGCCGCTGCCGGTGCCCACCAGCTTGCCGCCGCAGAACGCCTTGCCTTCCATGAACGCCAGTGTCTTGGTGATCTGGGTGACTTCGGCGGTGGCGTAGAGAAATTCCCCCGGCAGGGTGGCGGCAATGAAGTTCACGCTCATCGACACGGTGACGGTGGGAACGCCATCCTTCTGCAGATAGGCATTCATGCCCATCGCCTCGTCCAGCAGCGTCAGCAGCAGGCCGCCGTGGCCACGGCCGTTGCCGCCGATGTGGTGCTCCTTCAGGTTGATGCCGACGATGCCCTTGCGCCGGCCCTCGGCGTCGGTGTCGCGCCGGTACAGCAGCGGGCCGATCAGCTTGCCGTAGGGGCTACGGCCGGGTTCGAAGCCTTCGGGAGTGAGAAGGGTGTTGCCGGTGTAATCTGTCACGCGTTCAGCCTTTTTCCAGAATGGCGGCACCGGTGGGCACGCCTGCGCCTGCGGTGACCAGCACATGTTTGACATCGGCCACCTGGTTCACGGACGTGCCGCGAATCTGCCGCACGGCTTCGGCAATGCCGTTCATGCCGTGGATGTAGGCTTCGCCCAGTTGGCCACCATGGGTATTCACGGGCAGTTTTCCGCCGCGACCGATGTGGCCGTCTTTCACGAAATCCTTCGCCTCGCCGCGCTTGCAGAAACCGAACGCTTCCAGCTGCGGCAATACCCACGGGGAAAAATGATCGTACAGGCAGGCCATGTCAATGTCGGCGGGTGACAATCCGGCCATGCCGTAAATGTCATCGGCGCAGGCGTCGAATTCGGGAATGCCGGAAATCGATTCGCCGTAGAAGGGCGTCATCATGCGCGTGGTGCTGACGATGCTCTGGCGTGCGCTGGCGATTACGGCGGGCGTGTTCTGCAGGTGCCGGGCTTTTTCCACCGACGTCACCACAAACGCCACCGCGCCGTCGCTTTCCTGGCAGCAGTCCAGCAGACGCAGCGGATCGGCGATCATGCGCGACTTCTGGTGCTCTTCCAGCGTGATCGGCTTGTTGTAGAAAAACGCGTTGGGATTGGTGGCGGCGAAATCGCGCATGGCGACAGCGACGCGGCCGAAGTCTTCGCTGGTGGCGCCGAATTCGTGCATGTAACGGCGGGCGCTGAAAGCGATCCAGGCCGCCGGTGTCATGAAGCCGTACGGGAAGTAGTGGCTGAAATTGATGATGTTGGGATCGAGCGGGCTGGTGCTGAACAGCTGGCCGGCGCCGAAACGCAGACCGGAGCGTTCATTCAGCGCGCGGTAGATGACAACCGTGTCGCACAGGCCGGCGGCAATCGCCGTGGCCGCATGCACGAACGGACCGCAGGCCGCGCCGCCGCCGAATTCCGTGCGCGAGAAAAACTTCAGTTCCTTGCCGCCGACTTGGCGCAGGATTTCATTTTCCCAGTTGTGATCCATGCTGAAGCTGGCCATGCCGTCGATGTCGCTGCCTTTCAGGCCGGCGTCATCCAGCGCAGCTTTCACTGCTTCCAGTGCCAGCTGCATTTCGGTGCGGCCGGAGTCCTTGGAAAATTCCGTGGCGCCGATGCCGACGATGGCGGCCTTGCGCGAGAGTGTTGCGCTCATGCTGATTCTCCTGCCAGTTGCACCACCGCGCTGCCGCTGACGTGATTGCCCATGCCGTTCTTGCCGCGAAAATCCAGATGCACGAGGGTGTAACCGTTTTCCTGCGTGAGTTCCTTTACTTCACCGCTCATGACCATGGTGTCGCCGGGATAATTGGGCGCGCCCAGATTGAAGCGGATTTTCTTGATGCGACTGCCGGGGCCGGCCCAGTCGGTGAGATAGCGGCCGACAAATCCGTTGGTGGAAAGAATGTTCATGAAAATATCCGGCGTGCCTTTTTCCTGCGCGGCGGCCTTGTCGTGATGCACGTCCTGGAAATCCTGCGACGCGATGGCGGCAGACACCACCAGTCGCGCGGTGATCGGCAGGGAAAATTCCGGCAGTTTGTCGCCGACGCTGAGTTGGGAAGCCTGCAGGTTCTTGAATGCGGTCATGGGCGAATCCTCACTGCGCTACCGGACGGAACAGGGGCAGCGACATGCCGTCCTGCACTTCTTTGATCTGCATCGCGACCGGCATGCCGATCTGCACGTCGCCCGGTTTCACGTCGATCATCTGCGACACGATGCGCACGCCTTCGTCCAGATCCACCAGCACGATCACGTTGGGATAATCGAATGGCGGAATCTCCGGATAGTGCATGACGGTGAACGTGTACACGCTGCCCTTGCCGGCGGATTCGATGGTGTCCCACTGCAGCGACTGGCACTTCTCGCACATCGGCTGCGGCGGATGACGCAGCGTGCTGCAGCTCTTGCAGCGCTGGATCAGCAGCTTGCCGTCGCGCAGTCCTTGCCAGAAATGCTGCGTGTCCTGGTTTTCCACCGGATGCACGCGGTTGATCTTGCCCGGCGCGCTGGCTTTCTTTGCGCCCGGCTGTTTCGGCGCGGTTTGATACTGAAAATAAGTGATCAGTGCTTCCGCAAACACTTTTTCATTCTGGTCGACGAATTCCGCTTTCTCGGTGACGAAAAAACCTTTGCCGAGGCCAGTGGTTTTCAGGTCGGAAATATTGACGATGGTGCTGTAAGAAGTGACGTGGTCGCCTTCCTGCAGATAGCGGTGGAAGGTCTGGTCGTAGCTCACCGCCATCACGCCGGCGAAACCGTGCTGCTCCATGATCTTGAGAATTTCGTAGGGATTCTGCCGGGTGGAGCCGGGGCCGTGATCGCCATTCACCGCGCGCATGGTCCACATCTGCATCATGGTGGGCGGAGCGACGGCGCCGCTGAAATCCGTGTTGGCGCTGCGGTATTCGTCGTCGAGATAGAGCGGGTTCTGGTCGCCCATGGCCATGCACCATTGCCAGATCTGGGTGCGGGTGACCGGGTTCCAGCCGATATAGGGGCCGACGCGGCGATTGACCAGCGGCTTGACCTGCTCCAGCAGGGCCGCAACTGCGGGGTCCGACATGGGAATTCCCTCGTGGTGTTTTTTGTCGTTATGAAGTGGCTTTTCCGGCGAGTATAAAAAATATGCACTAATATTGCAATATTAGTGCATATTGGGTCTGGTGAGGGATTTTGGCAGGGAAATCAGGCGGCGGCGGGAGCCCCGGTCAGCGCCGCCAGATCCACGGCCGGGTTGGCCAGGTCGGCGTCACTGAGTTCGATTTTCTGCGCGATGATTTTCTTCGCCTGCATGAATTCCTTGGCGGAGTTGATGCAGTCGGCGGCGATCACCTGCTTGCCTTTCAGGTACCAGGCGACGAACTGGTCGCTGGACGGAACGCCGCGAATGACGACGCGTTCGTAACCGCGATTCATGCCGGCGATCTGCAGCTTGGCGTTGTACTGGTCGGACCAGAACCAGGGCAGCGCGTGATAGGCTTTTTGCAGTCCGCACAGCGAGGCGGCAGCGGTTTTGGCCTGCTCCATGGCGTTGGGCACGGATTCCAGCCGCAACTTGTAGCCCAGCACATCGTTGGGATGGAAGGTGCAGTCGCCAGCGGCGGCGATATCCGGGTCGGAGGTCATGGCGAATTCATCCACCACCACGCCGTTCTCGATCTGCAGGCCGGCGTCCGCCGCCAGTTCGGTGTTGGGAATCACGCCGATGCCAATGATCACCAGATCCGCGTCCAGCACGCGGTTTTCATTGCACACCACCTGCTGCACGCGCTCGCTGCCAAGCAGTTCCAGCGCCTGCGCGCTGGTGACGATCTTCACGCCGTGACGCTGGTGCAGGTCGGTGTAGTAGGTGGACAGTTCCGGCGCGGTCACCCGTTCCAGCACGCGGTTCATCATTTCCAGTACCGTCACTTCCATGCCCAGTTTGCGCAGCGAGGCAGCGGTTTCCAGGCCGATGTAGCCGCCACCCACAATCACCGCCTTGCCGCCGGGTTTCACGTCGGCCTGCACCGCCTGGGCGTCGGCCAGGGTGCGGATGTAATGCACGCCTTTCAGCTGCGCGCCGGGAATGTCCAGCTTGCGCACGCGGGCGCCGGTGCACAGTGCCAGCTTGTCGTAGGACAGGGTTTCGCCGTTCTGCAGGAACAGTTTCCTGCCGGCACGATCGATTTTTTCCACGCGCACATTCAGGCGGAATTCCACATTGGCTTTTTCATACACGGCAGGTTTGAAGATTTCGATCTGGTCGGCGGTTTTCTCGCCCATCAGCAGGGCCTTGGACAGGGGCGGGCGGTGATAGGGCTGGATGGGCTCGTCACCCAGCACCAGAATGCGGCCGGTCCAGCCTTCCTTGCGCAGGCTGGTGGCCAGTTGGGCGCCTGCGTGACTGGCGCCAATGATGATGCAAACCTGATTTTCCGACGTCATGGATTTTCCCCTGCAGAACTGCCAGTTGTGTCTTGTGAGCGGTATGAAATATGTGCAGCACCGTTACGGTTTTTGACACGATTGCTGCTTGCTTTTGTTTGCCATAAAGTATACGGTGTATACTCCAGAATCAAGCTCTGATTCCTTTTTTTTCGTGTGGTAATAACGGGTGTCTGACGTTATTTCGCCGGGTTAACTGTACCAATCCCGTTTCATCTCTAACAAGAATCGATGGAGTTAAAGATTATGTTTGTTATTCAAGTCACCGACCTGTCCGGAAAAGTATCCACGCTGAACGCCAAGAGCGGCGAAACCCTGATGGAAGCGCTGCGCGACAACGGCTACAGCGATATCGAAGCGGTCTGCGGTGGCGTCTGTTCCTGTTCCACCTGCCATGTGTATCTGGAAGCCAGCTGGTTCGACAAACTGGGTGATCGCAGCGAGGACGAAAACCAGCTGGTGACCAGCACCGATTATTTCCAGCCGACCTCGCGCCTGTCCTGCCAGGTGATCGTGAGCGACGACATGGACGGCATGGCGGTCACCATCGCCAAGCAGTGCTACTGAAGCCAACTGCCGGCCAGCCCTGAAAAAACCGCCTGCGGGCGGTTTTTTTGTGACTGCGATTTCTGCGCGGGTCGCAATCAGCGGTTGGCGCCGGCCAGTATTCCGCCACGGAGCGACTAGACTTCTACCTGTTGTAATCCCGTTTTTACGCAGGCAGGTAGACGATGAACACGCTGGCGATTTCAAGGGATATGTTTGAAGAGCAGTTGGCAGTGGCAGCTTCGAAAGTGGCTGACCCGCGCCAGGGATTGTTTGGCCCGGATTCGATGATGTGGCGCCTGTCGAAACATGCGCTGTTTGGTGCGCACGGTTCCGGTCGCGCACTCCTGCTGCAGATTGCCCATCCCTGGGTAACGCGCGGCGTCAACCAGCACTCCCGCACCCGCGAAGATCCCCTCGGCCGAGCCAAGCGCACGTTCACCACGGTCATTTCCATAGTCTACGGCAGTCTGGAGCAGGCGCAGAAGCAGGCGCGCGTCGTGCACAATGTGCATCGGCGTGTGCAGGGGCAGATGGCGGAGAACGCCGGTGCGTTTGCGCAGGGCAGTGCCTATCAGGCCAATGAGGCGCACGCGATGCTGTGGGTGCATGCAACGCTGTGGGACACCACGGTGATGATGCACGAGCTGTTCAAGGGGCCGCTGTCCCGCGACGAGAAAAACCGCTTTTACGAAGAAACCCGTCTGTTCGCCTACATGTTTGGCATTCCCGATGACATCCTGCCGCCCAACTGGGATGAGTTCATGGAATACAACCGCCGCATGTGGGAGTCCGACCAGCTGGCGGTGACCGATGCCACGCGCGAACTGGCCGGCTTTCTGTTCGATCCGCTGCATGCGGTGCTGACGCCGGCGATGGCCTGGCTGTCGCTGGTGACGGCGGCGACTCTGCCGCCCCGTCTGCGCGACGAATTTGGTTTACCCTGGGGCAGGCAGGAGCAGTTCCTGTTCCGGCAGGGACGGCGGGTGGTGAGTATGGCCGAGCCGCTGGTGCCGTCGCTGCTGCGCTATGGTCCGTCCTATGTGGAAGCGAAGCGGCGGCTGGAAGGCAGGTCTGCCAACTGGATGACGCGGCAGCTGACGCAACTGATTCTGGGACGGCAGGAACTGGTGGGACTGAACCGGCCGAAATCGTCCTGACATTTTTTTCCGCCGGTAAAACGAAGAAAGGGGAGCGGCTTGTGGCCACTCCCCTTTTTCGTACTGCTCACGGGGTTAAAGCGTTTTCAGGTACTCGATGATGGCGCGGCGTTCGGCATCGGTGAGGACGGCGGTGAACTCGTGACCTTCGTTACCCAGGCTGTACATGTGGGTGTTGTAGATCTTGCGGTTCTCCATGTTCTCGATGGTGCGGATGTAGGGGAAGTCCAGGTTCCAGGCGCCGGTGAGATTGCCGTACAGGCCTTCCAGCAGTTTCTGCGGCCAGGGCGTGACGTAGATGTTCTTGGTGCTGCAGTTGAAGCCCGGCTTCACCATCGGCGGCAGGTTCACGCAGGGAATCTCGTCGTACTTCCAGCCCATCTTGTCCTTGTCGTAGGCGCGCTCCAGATCGGTGTCGAAGCCCATCACCACGTTGCCTTCGGCCCCTTCCAGACGCGGTGCGGAGACGCGGCGCCAGATGGGTTTGCGGTCCTGCGGTTTCAGCACTTCCCAGACGTTGGGAACCGAGCCGTTGTGGAAGTACGGAGCCGATGCCCAGACGCCATACAGCGGTTGCGCCAGATAGCCGATTTCACGGTCGCCGCGCAGACGCTTCTGGGGTTGCGGTCCGCAATCGTTTTCGGTGCCCTTGGTTTCCGGATAGCCGAAGAAGTTGCTGGCGCCGGTGGTCAGCATGCCTTCGGTGTTGGTCAGCGCGCGACGCTTGTCGGTGCCGATGATGCGCAGCGGTACGACATAACCGGCCATGCCTTCCAGTTCCGGTGTGGCCAGGAAGTCGGGGTCGTTCACGTAACGCGGTGCATAGGCGCCGTGACAGGACGCGCAGGAACCGTTGCCTTCCGGCCGGTCGATGGGGTTGTTGCGGGCCGGTGCCCACATGTCCAGTTCATGGAACAGCACTGAGCCGGCTTCAGCCAGGGCGGTGTCCACCGGGTAGGGGTAGCGCGGGGCTTTCAGGGTTTCCACCCAGGTGTTCATGTCGGGGCCGTGCTGGCGCATCCAGGCCATGCCTTCCTTGCCCAGCTTGCCGGAGGTACCACCGAACAGGCCGAAGAAGGGGGTGTAGAACACGGCGTCCACCCGTGGCGCATCCATCGGGAACAGGCCATCGACGAACTTGAGCGGCCGGTGGCCCATGTTCCACCAGGGCGGCGAATCCATGCTGCCGGTGGAGCCGGAGCCGAGGATTTTCAGGAAGCCGCTCAGTGACGGCAGGCCGTTCTGCGGGAACAGGAAGGCGATGTTGACGGCGCTGGCGTTGTTGGTGCCGCGGGTCTGGGTGAGGTTGAGCGGGGTGACGCCCGACGCCAGGTAGCCCAGCGGCAGCATGTCGCGCAGGAACAGGTTCAGGTCGGTGGCACTGCTGCCGCCGAAGATGAAGCCCAGGTCATTGCCTTCCGCCTTGGTGCCCACTTCACCGCTGTGACAGCCGTGGCAGGTGACACCGATGCGGCCGCTCCAGCTGCCGTCGCTGTTGCGCACCTGGGTGAACATTTCCGGCAGCTGGCCAGAACCGCCGTTGGTGAGATTGGGGTCTTCGCCGGGCAGCGGATACGGGTTGCGTTCGCTGTGAATGCCGGAGCCGTAGCGGTTGGAGACCAGCCTGTCGAAATCCGCCGGGCGTTCGCTGTAGCCGCCCCAGATCTTCCAGAGCTTGTTGTACTGGGTGGCGCTGAAAGTGGAGATACCGCCTGCTGCGGCAGCGGCGTTGTAGCGGGTGCCGGCAAACAGCGCGGCCACGCCTTCATGGCCGGTGTCCATCAGGGCTTCGCCACGATTGAAGAACGCCCGCAGTTCGCCACAGGTCTCTGCGTTTCCCCATTCCTTGACGGCTTCCGGATCGGCATGACATTCCTTCCAGTACGCGTTGAAGTGCACTGCCTTGCCATCGCTGATGCCGGGCTGCACCAGCGAGCGCGGGTCGACCGGCAGTGGCGTGTCGTCGGATTTGTCATAGCAGAAATCCCACTGGGCGTTGCCGCCGCGTGAACTGCCCAGCAGGGCATTGGGATCTTCATCGTAGACGTAGGCCTGGGCTTGCTGGGAGGTGAATCCAAGTGAAGCTGTCAGGTAACAAAAGGTGAGCGCGGCCGCCCGTGCGAGCGGACGCTTTCCGGTATGGAAGCGCATGGTTCTGGTCCTCGTGGCGGGCTACTTTCCGCCGGCATTTTTTGTTGGAGTTTTGGTTCTACTTCTTTTCTTTTTTGGGCCGTCAGGTTCGGCTTCGAGTACTCAAGCTAGCAGGGCGAAACGCATTCATCAAGACAAAAAACTAAAAACGTCTCATTTTATCGATCGATAACGATATGCCTGTAAAACAAGGGTTTTTTGCATGGTGACATGTGCCATTCGTCGGGCTGATTTGACACAAAGATACGTTGGTTGATACTTGTCTCGCACTTGCATCAGTGCGGTACGGATTTATTCCGAGGTGCTTGTTTCCATTTCTGGCAGTAGCAGTCGTCACAACAACAAAAAAGCGTCTGCGACGCTATCCCTTGAGGAGCGCACCTGCATGAACCTGATGCGACATCTGATACCACCGGCTTCACTTCTGTTATCCCTTTTGCCTGTCACCGTAACCGCTGCCACCGACCTGCTGGGCAGCAGTCGCGGTGGTTCGGCGCAGTGGGATTTCTGTTATGGCAAACCTGACAGCGCGACGCTGCCCGCCGACCCGCGCACGCTGGTGCAACCGGGCGCCAGTGATGGCCGCGCCGTGCACTTCAACGCCTTCTGGAAAGACTGCCACGCCGATCCGGCGCTGGTGGACGAGGAAGGTGCCCCGCAAACCTGCGGCGAGTTGCGCAACCGCTTCTATCGCGGCGACGCGGTGCTCGACACGGGCGGCCCTGGTGTCGCGGCGCTGTTTGCCGGCACCGATCCCAATTCCTATCTGGCGGCCTTCGGGATTTCCACCTTCACGGCCGCGCAGTACAACAGCCTGTGGAAGATCTGGGGCGGTTTCCTGCTGCGCCCGTCCAACTTCGACCAGCTGGTGGCGGAGCGCTATGGTTCCGGCTTTGGTACGACGCGCAATCCCTATCCCAAGCCGGGCGAGGACCCCAATCGCACCAATGGCGGAACCGGCCAGCTGCCGGAACTCTTCACCCAGCTGCGCAACAGTGACGGCAGCTGGAGCGGCCGCATCGGGGTGACCTGCCACGGCTGTCACAGCGGCGTGGTGGGCACCCCGTCGCAGGGCGCTGGCCTTGGCCTGACCTACGGCAGTGGCAGCAGTCTTGCGGACATGGATCTGCTGCTGCGCGACATGCTGCCGCTGGGCTATCCGGCGTCGCTGGCGACCTTTGCCAACCTTAGCCGGCATCGCGGCACCAACAATGCCAGCGACGTGAATCTGGCCTTCCTGTTCCCGGATCAGGGTTTCTACTCGCTTTCCACCCTGCTGGGGCTGCTGACATCCGGCTCCACCGCCAGCATGGACACGCCAGCGTGGTGGAACCTGGGACATCGGCCGGTGAAATTTGCGGACGGTCTGTTCGTGGCCGACGCGCCGCGTGCCGACATGGTGTTCTACACGCCGTTCTTCGGCCTGTTCGGCAACGTGCTGGGACCGGTGTCGGAGCAGGGGCAGGAGTGGATGCGCAATCACGGTCCGGCGGTGAATGGCTGGATCGAAACACTGAAAGCGCCGAAGTATCCGTATGCGGTGAATACCACGCTGGCGGAGCAGGGCGCGGTGCTGTTCCACACGCTGGACATGTGGGCGCCGGCGCGCAATAACCCGGTGCCACGGCCTGAGGGCAACGGCTCCTGTGCCAGCTGTCATGGCGCCTATGCGCCGCGCTACGTGAAGGATCCGAACTTCCTCGCTTCGCCGGCGCTGGAAGGCATTGCCTCGTACATCGTGCCGCTGGACATCATCAAGACCGATCCGGTGCGGGTGAATACCAACAACGAAGCGATGCAGCTGGCGGGCACCGTGAATTTCTTCGGTTATCCGGAGCTGGCGGGCACGGAAAACGATTGCGGACCGCAGAACCGCGCAGAACTGCGTGGC
Organism: uncultured Moraxellaceae bacterium; assembly: GCA_964491665.1. Classification (GTDB taxonomy): domain Bacteria; phylum Pseudomonadota; class Gammaproteobacteria; order Pseudomonadales; family Ketobacteraceae; genus Ch67. The sequence continues at coordinate 4,415 of CAZBII010000003.1, read as the reverse complement.
GATCGCGAGCAGGGTTATCTGGCGCCGCCGCTGTATGGCGTGTGGGCCACGGCGCCCTATCTGCACAACGGCTCGGTGCCGAATCTGTGGGAAGTGCTGAAGCCGTCCGACCGCAAACCGATCTGGCGTCGCGTGTCCAAACCCAAGCCGACACTGCAGCCGAATGTCATCATGGGCTTCGATACCGATCTGGCGCGCGCGTTTGACAAGACGAAAGTGGGCTGGAAGTACGACACCATCGCCTGCAAATATCGCACGTTGTTCAATCCGCAGGTGTCGCCGTACATCAACTGCGATCCCAACGATGACGAGGCCAAACCGTTTGCAGAAACCATCCTCGGCTACCTGTATTCCAACGTCATCCTGACCTGGAACGTACTGGCACCACCAACGCTGACCAACGCCGACATTGAAGACCGCAAGATCTTCAACACGCACATGCACAGCCAGGGCAACGGCGGGCATGATTTCAATGCGGTGCTGACAGACAGCGAACGGCTGGCGATTATCGAGTATCTGAAAACGCTGTGATCGACAGATGCTGACAGGGACGTCGGCAGGAACCAGCAGAAAATTGTGAGCAAGAAAAAGGGCCGCCTGATGCTGTCAGGTGGCCCTTTCTGTTGTGCCTTTTGCGGTGGCGCTGTTTCAGGCTGAGAGCTTTTCCTGCGCTGCATTGGCTTCCGCCCGGAAGCCGTAATTTTCCGGGCGCACGCTTTTCACTTTCACCCACACGCCTTTTTCCGGCTCCGTCTGGCCGCCGATCATGCGCGAGCGCGGCAGAACATTGCTGCCCTGGAATTCCGAGGTGAATTCCACGCGCCGCGCCAGTTCTGCGAAAATGATGCGCAGCTGCTGGCGGGCCTGGTTCATGCCGATACAGGCGCGACGTCCGCCTCCGAACGGCATGAATTCCGACGGTGCAAACTTGCCGCCGCCGTTGAGCCAGCGCTCGGGTTTGTATTCATTGGCATCGGCGCCAAAGATTTTCGGATCGCGCTGCGTAAGGTAGATGTTGGGCAGCACGGCGGTGCCGGCGGGCAGCAGCCAGTCACCGATCTGGGTGTCGTAGCGCAGCCAGCGGATGAAGCCGACGGCCGACGGCGTGACGCGCTGCGATTCGTTCAGGCAGGCGGTGATGTACGGCAGTTCTGACACCTTGATCGCATCGAACTTGCCTTCCTTCTGGATGCTCTCGATCACTTCCTCGCGAATTTTTGCGTAGACATCCGGTTTCTGCTGCAGCCAGATCATGAACCATGCCGCAGTGGCAGCACTGGTTTCGTGGCCGCCGATCATCAGGCCGATGCCTTCGGAAATCACGCGCTCTTCATCCAGCAGATTGCCATTGCCGTCGGTGGCGCGGGCCAGAATCGACAGGGTGTGGGTTTCCTCGCTATCCATGCGGGCGCGAATGGCGCGGATGTCTTCCCGCATCATGTCCGCCAGCTGCACTTTCAGATCCACCGCGCGCTTCCACGGCAGAATGCCTTTCTTGCCATTGCCGCCCTGATCCTTGTCGGCGCGCTTGAGGTATTTCTTGTTCATCCACTGGCGGAAGCGTTTGGCACCGACCATGGACGCCATGGTGAACATGGTGTCGCTGGTGGCTTCCAGCATCCAGTGCAGCATGAGTTCCTTGTAACGCTCCTTGCGCGCGCCGTGACGGAGGTTGAACAGGGTGTAGCAGATTACGTCCAGCGTGATGTCGCCCACCAGACGCGGCACGTTGAATTCGTCGCCCGGTTTCCAGGAATTGATGTGCTCGGCGACGATGTCGTGCATGACGGATGCGCGGGCTTTCAGGCGCGTGGTGTTGAACGACGGAATCACCATCTTGCGCGAATCCTGGTGTTCCTTTTCATTGAGGAACACGGTGTTCTTTTCGCCCAGATCCATCGGCAGCTGCACCAGCGACGCGTCGACCTGCTCTTCCTTCAGGTTGAGAATGTCCTTGATCATGGCCTGGTTGGTGGTCCACACCATGGGGCCCTGTCCGGGCAGGGTCAGCGTGAAGGTGTCGCCCAGATCGCGCTGGTTTTTTTCCATGTAATCCCAGATGCCGATGCCCAGGCCCAGGGCCTGACGGATCTTGCTGTCTTTGGGAACGGGAGGAAGTTTGGGTTGAGTCATGGTGAGTGTCCCTCTTGCTGCAATCTGCTGCGTGGATCGATACCGGTGATTAAAAAAATTCAATGTGGTGCTGAAATAGTGACGGGCCCATGCCAGAAGCAGCGGCCCGCTAATGCGTAAATACGGCGTGCAAGAATGCGCGCGGAAATTTACTGCGCGTCCTGCAGGGCTTGCTGTTTTTTCAGGTTGTCCCAGAAACGCTGCGGCACGTATTCGTGCGGCACTTTCACAAAGCTGGCCGGAGTCGGGTCGCCGTTGGTGTAGGACTGCTCGCCACAGCCCAGACCGTCTTCGTCAAAAATAAAAAACAGGCTCATGCGAATGGTGAGCATGTACACCGCGTCGGGATCATCGACTTCGATGCCGAAAGCCACCGGCAGCATGGCGCCCGGATACATCTGGTGCACATTGCCTTCGACGCAGATGGTGTCTTCGGCGACCAGGAATTTTTCCAGTTCCAGGTGGATGACGAACAGGTTGAAGGTGACCAGGTTGCCGTAGAACACGCACAGTTCGTCATAGGACTGCGGCTGGATGCCTTCCATCAGACCATCGTCGCCCTTGCCCCAGCGGCGGTAGTCCTGGCGTTTGCGCGAGCAGCTGGCCATCAGGGTTTCGTAGTCGCCCTTGCACTCGGCGCCGGCATGGTCGATGAAGTTCTGGCACACCAGACGCCGGCGCTCGCCTTCGAGGGTGGGGAAGATCTTGTCGCGCACGAAGTTGACCAGGAAATCCGGATCAAACTGGTCGAAGGGAATGGGTCTTTCGGGGAGTGTATGTCCGATATACATGGCGGTTTCTTCTTGGTATTGGTGGTGTACACCGTATACCGCAAAAAAACAAAGATCAAGCGTAATTGCAAAAATATTGCGAAACGCGAAAAGTCCGGGAAAAACCGGGGGAAATAGCGTGCGGGCAGGGAGTGGTGCAGGGTGCGGGAATGGCGGGGACAAATGGAACAGCGGCACATTTCGTGGTGGAAATGTGCCGCCGGTTCAGCAGGTTGCGATCAGTTGTAGCCGTACAGCAGGGGACCGAATGCCACGATCAGCAGGGTGGTGCCCATAACCAGCAGCGGCAGCAGCAGGCGCTCGTGGCGGTAGTAGAAGTTGTGGCCTTCCTTGTCCGCCGCCATGCACTCCTCCTCGCCCACCACCTGGCGGGTGAAGATGTGGCTCAGCGCTACCGGCGGGGTCAGGTAACCCAGTTCCAGCGCCACCAGACAGGTCATCCAGAAGTGGATCGGGTTGATGCCCTGGGCGTAGGCAATCGGCGCGATGGTCAGCGACACCAGACCAATGGCCGCCATTGATTCCATGAACATGCCGATCAGCACGAAGATGCCCAGCAGTACCAGCATCACGGTGTAGGGGCTGTCGAAGTTCTGGAGGAATGTCATCGACATGGCTTTGCCGCCCAGTGCGGTCATGATCATGAAGGTGGCCATCAGGATCAGCAGGCCGCCCACGTGGGTGGACGCATCGCTCATGGAGCGGATCAGCGAGCCGGCGACGCCGGGATGACGCTCCGGATCATGGTAGATCGGCTTGGCCTTGCTGATCTTGCGTTCAAAAAACATGATCGCAAAGATGATCACTGGCAGGATTACCGGCGCCGAGAACTGGTCCAGATAGGCATTCAGCGCCACGGCGTAGACGACGGCCATCAGGGCGAAGGTGATCACGTACGGCAGCAGTGCGCGCAGATTGGCCATGGAAGGAGAGAGTGCTTCACTGGCGCGCGCCACCTGCAGTTTGTCCTGCTTGGTGACCAGTGCATAGAAGAAGAACACGCTCAGCGTGAGCAGGAACACCCACACGCCCCAGTCGAACAGCTGGTCGGACGTGACTTCCTTGTTCAGGATGGAAATGATCACCACGATCAGACAGGGCTTGAGGATGATGCCGGAGCTGCCGCTCATGGCGGTGGTGGCGAGAGCCAGCTGGCGGCGTGTGCCGACCTTGCGCAGTTCGCGGTAAGTTACCGCGCCCATGGCCAGAATGATGATGGCGGACGCGCCGGTGTAGGCGGTGGGCAGTGCGATCACAGCGATGGCAACGAACGCCAGCAGTTCCGGCGGCAGTTTCCAGGGGGTGAAGACGCTGAACACACGCTCGCCCACCTGGGTCTGTTTCAGCAGCATGCCGCACCACAGGTACAGCGCCACGTCCAGATAGGTGCCGGCGTTTTCAAAGAAGGCGCTGAAATAGATCGACAGGCCTGCCAGGTGTTCCTGCTTCACGAATACGATGAAGGCAAAAATCAGCATGACGATGGTGTAG
>CAZBII010000002.1:0-84974 GCA_964491665.1 uncultured Moraxellaceae bacterium | reverse complement strand
CACCCAGGTTTAGCAACATCACCACGAACACGAACAGCACCAGTATGGCGCCGGCGTACACAATCATTTCCAGCACGCCGGCAAAGGGCGCGCCCACCGCAAAGTAGATTACCGCCACGCTCAGCAGCGAGATCACCAGATAGAGCAGGCCATGCACGGGATCGTGGCTGAACAGCATTTTCAGCGTGGCGATCACCGCTATGACGGCTGCAGAATAGAACGCGATTTCCACAATAGCTCCTCGTCTTACGGCAGCAGGGATTTGACGTCGATCGGCTCGGCTTCATTCTGCGCCGCACCCTTGGGCTTGCCTGCGATTGCCATGCCGGCCACCCGATAGAAGTTGTAATCGGGGTTCTTGCCGGGACCGGCAATCAGCAGGTCCTGCTTTTCATACACCAGATCCTGCCGCTTGAATTCCGCCATCTCGAAATCCGGGGTCAGCTGGATCGCGGTGGTGGGGCAGGCTTCCTCGCACATGCCGCAGAAAATGCAGCGCGAGAAGTTGATACGGAAGAATTCCGGGTACCAGCGACCGTCGTCTCGCTCGGCCTTCTGCAGCGAAATGCACTGGGCGGGACAGGCGGCGGCGCACAGGTTGCAGGCCACGCAGCGTTCCTCGCCGTCGGGATCGCGGGTCAGCACGATGCGGCCACGGTAGCGCGGCGGCAGATAGACCGGCTGTTCGGGGTATTGCAGGGTGTCACGCTTGGCGAACGCGTGCATGAACACCATGAACATGCTGCGCAGCTGGCTCCAGATGCCGGTGACGATGCCAATCAGGGCTTTCATTGCAGTTACCTCACAGCGCGACGGGTGGTGTGCGCATCAGCACCACCGCGCCGGTGACAAGAAGATTGATCAGGGTGAGCGGCAGCATGAATTTCCAGCCGGCCGCCAGCATGTGGTCATAGCGCGGACGCGGCAGGGCGGCCCGCACCAGAATGAACAGCATGATGAAAAAGGCGACCTTGGCGGCGAAATAGAAGAAGGCCAGCCAGGGCGCCTGCTCCAGGAACGGGCCGTACCAGCCGCCGCAGAACAGCACCACGGTCAGCGCCGACACCACCACCACGCCGACGTATTCGCCGACGAAGAACATGCCCCACTTGAGGCCGGAATATTCGGTGAAGAAGCCGGCGGCCAGTTCCTGTTCCGCTTCCGGCTGGTCGAACGGCGCGCGGTGCGCGGCGGCAATGCCGGCAATGAAGAAGGTCACGAAGCCGATGAACTGCGGAACGATGAACCACATGTCCTTCTGCGCTTCGACGATTTCCCGCAGATTGAAGGTGCCGGCCACCGCCACCACGCCCATCAGCGACAGGCCCATGAACACTTCATAGGTCAGGGTCTGGGCGGTGGAGCGCATGGCGCCCAGCAGCGCGTACTTGCTGTTGCTGGCCCAGCCGGCGAACAGCACGGCATACACCGACAGACCGGCCATGGCGAGGAAGAACAGCAGGCCGATGCTCAGGTCCGCCACACCCCAGGTGGGCGTGATCGGCACCACACAGAACGACATCAGCAGGCCGCTCACGGCAACCGCCGGCGCAATCCAGAACAGCAGCTTGTCAGCAAACGGCGGCGTCCAGTCTTCCTTGAAGAACATCTTCAGCATGTCGGCGACCAGCTGGAACAGGCCGAACGGACCTACCCGGTTGGGGCCGTAGCGGTCCTGCCACAGCGCCAGCAGACGGCGTTCCACGAAGATCAGGAATGCGGCCAGCAGCACCACACCCAGCAGGATGACAATGGATTTCAGGACCGCAATCAGCAGGGTCAGGGCGTCTGCGCTCAGCCAGTCCATCATGCGGCACCTCCGGCGATGCTCACCTTGTCAGTGGCGGACGCAACCGGTACGCCCGCCAGACCCACCGGCAGGGCCAGCATGCCGCTGGTCAGGCCGGGCAGGATTTTCACTGCCAGGGTGGTGTGGCGCGTGCCGATGGTCAGCAGCAGCGGCGCGCCTTCCTTCACCTGCAGCGCGTCGGCGTCGGCCTGGGCCAGTCCCACGTAGGGGGCCGGTTGCTCGGTGCTGGTGACTTCGGCCAGGGCCGACAGTTCGTCGCTGCCGAAGAGGTGGTACATGGGCACGATGCGCCAGTCGCCGGCTTTCACCACGAACGGTGCGCAGGGCTGGTAGAAACCGGCCGGCTCGGTGGAGGGCTCGATCAGGCGCACGCCGGAATCACCGGTGCGCAGATGGCCGCCCACTTCATCCTGGAACTTGTTCCAGGCCTGCGGCGAGTTCCAGCCCGGCGACCAGGCGAACGGTGTCAGCGGACCCGGCGTGGCGGGGCCGAAATAACCTTCCATCGAGAACGCCAGCGGGCTGTCACTGTCCTGCGGCGCGCGCAGTTCGCTTACGTTGAGGTTGGCGCGCTGCGCGGTGCGGCCGGAATAGCGGCGCGGCGAGCGGGCGATTTTCAGACCCTTGATGCGGAAGTCGCTGTCGGGCGCGGCGTTGACGATGCCGGCCAGCACCGGAAACGCCTTGGCGCACGCGGCAGTGGCGTCGTCCATGTCACCCCATTCGAATTCCTGGCCGGCCAGAGACGTGGTCAGGCCGTGCAGCCAGCGCCAGCTGTCCTGCATGGCGTATTCGGGGTGATAGAAAGTGGGTTCGAATACCTGGTAGAAGCGCTGGGCGCGGCCTTCCTGGTTGACCACGGTGCCGTCGGTTTCGGCGAACGACGTGGCCGCCAGCAGCAGGTTGCCGTTGCGGCCGGTGGCGGTGAGCTGGTGGTCGATCACGATCACATGCTTGGCCTGGGCCAGCGCGTTGTCCACCATCGAGGCGGGCGCGCGGTGGTACAGGTCGTTTTCCAGAATGACCACGGTGTCGGCTTCGTAAGTGGCCAGCAGGTTCAGCGCTTCGTCCAGCGACGGCAGGTCCAGCAGGCCCAGACCCAGGCTGTTCACTTCCGGCACTGCCAGGGTGATGCCGGTGTCGGCGTTGCGGGCGTGCAGTGCGCGGCTGACGTTGGCGGCCGCCTGCAGCACCGGTTCGCAATGCAGGCTGGTGCCGGACACGATCAGCGGCTTCTTCGCACCCTGCAGGGCGTCAGCGATCTGCTGGGCTTTCTGCAGCAGCGCCGGGCTGGCATCCGCTACCGCAGGGGCGTCGGCATTGATGGCGTGCGCCACCGCAAAACCGAGGCGGGCGATGTCTTCAGGGGAACCGTGGAAGCAGTCGGCGGCGATGTCGTCGAGACGGGTGGCCGCCAGCGAGGCGATGAACACCGGGCTCTTTTCGCGCTGGCCGATGTTCTGGATCGCTTCGGCCTGCCACTCGAACACCTTGCGGCTGGCGGCCATCTGGCGCGCCTTGTTCTTGGCGGCCTGACGCAGGGCCAGGGCAATGCGCGGCGCGGTCTGGGTGACGTCCTCGCCCAGCACCAGCACGGCGTCGTACTGTTCCATGTCGCGCAGGGCCGGGGTTTTCACCGGACCTTCCCGCAGGATCTTCACGGTGGTTTTCAGCAGCTGGTTTTCCACCGCGCTGACACCGCTGAACAGGTTGCTGGCGCCCACCAGACCGCGCAGGGCGAAGTTGCTTTCCAGGCTGGCGCGGGGCGAGCCGATGCCGATCACCCGCTTGCTGGAACGCAGCACGTCCAGCACGGTGTCCAGTGCCTCGTCCTGGGTCAGGTTCACCCAGGCCTGACCGCTTTTCTTCTGCGGCTGGCGCGGACGGTCGGCACGGTTCACGTAGCCATAGCCGAAGCGGCCACGGTCACAGAGGAAATAATGGTTGATGGAACCGTTGTAGCGGTTCTCGATGCGGCGCAGTTCGCCGTAACGCTCACCTGGGCTGATGTTGCAGCCCACGCTGCACTGCTGGCACACGCTGGGGGCGAACTGCATGTCCCACTTGCGGTTGTAGCGGGCGGAATGGGTTTTGTCGGTGAACACGCCGGTGGGACACACTTCCACCAGGTTGCCGGAGAATTCGCTCTGCAGCACGCCGTCGGTTTCGCGGCCGAAATAGACGTTGTCGTGCGCGCCGTACACGCCCAGATCTTCGCCGCCGGCGTAATCCTTGTAGTAACGCACGCAGCGGTAGCAGGCGATGCAGCGGTTCATCTCGTGATTGACGAACGGACCCAGATCCTGGTTTTGATGCGTGCGCTTGGTGAAGCGGTAGCGGCGGGTGGCGTGGCCGGTCATCACCGTCATGTCCTGCAGATGGCAGGCGCCGCCTTCCTCACACACCGGGCAGTCGTGCGGGTGGTTGGTCATCAGCCATTCCACCACGCTTTCGCGGAAGGATTTGGCTTCGTCGTCGGTCACCGAAATGATGGTGCCGTCGGTGGCCGGGGTCATGCAGGACATCACCAGACGGCCGCGCTTGTCGTCGGCGTTGGCGTACTGCTTCACTGCGCACTGGCGGCAGGCACCGACACTGCCCAGCGCCGGATGCCAGCAGAAATAGGGGATGTCCAGGCCCAGCGACAGACATGCCTGCAGCAGGTTGTCTGCGCCATCGACCTCAAACTGTTTGCCATCTACATGTATGGTGGCCATGCGTTACTTACCTGTCTGCGGGCCTGCCGCGGGGGCAATGCCTTGTTCAAATGCGGGACGGAAATACTTGATCGCGCTCTGCAGCGGCTCGACAGCGCCGGGTGCGTGGGCGCAGAAGGTTTTGCCGGGGGCGAGATTGCGGCTCATCTGCTGCAGGAATTCGATGTCGCCGGCCTGACCCTTGCCGGTCTCGATGGCCTGCAGCACCTTCACGATCCAGGGCAGGCCGTCGCGGCAGGGTGTGCACCAGCCGCAGGATTCGCGGGCAAAGAACTGCTCCAGATTGCGCACCACCGATACCATGTTCTGCTGGTTGTCGATGACCGCGATCAGACCGGTGCCCATGCGGCTGCCGGCCTTCATGATGGTGTCGTAGTCCATCGCCAGATCCAGATGCTCCGGCATCAGGAAGTCGGTGGACGCGCCGCCCGGCAGCCAGGCTTGCAGTTCCAGGCCGTCGCGCATGCCGCCGCCGTGGGTGTACAGCAGCTCGCGGCAGGTTGTGCCGATCGGCAGTTCCCACAGACCGGTGGTCTTGGCCTTGCCGGAAATGCCGTACAGCTTGGTGCCGGAATCCGGTGACTTGCCCTGCGACAGACCCTTGAACCAGTCGGCGCCGCGCAGCAGGATGGCGGGAATGTTGTTGAGCGATTCCACGTTGTTGACGATGGTGGGCTTACCCCACAAACCGGCAATCTGCGGGAACGGCGGCTTCGAACGCGGATTGGCGCGGCGGCCTTCCAGCGAATTGATCAGCGCGGTTTCCTCGCCGCAGATATAGCGGCCGGCGCCGGTGTGCACATGCAGATCCATGCTCCAGCCGGAACCCAGGATGTTGTTGCCCACATAGCCTTTCGCTTCGGCTTCATGGATTGCGGCGTTCAGGCGTTCCGCCGCCAGATAGTATTCGCCGCGCAGGAAGATGTAGGCGCGGGTGGCCTGGATCGCATAACCGGCGACGATCATGGCTTCCACCAGCTGATGAGGCAGGTTCTCCATCAGCATGCGGTCCTTGAAGGTGCCCGGTTCCATCTCGTCGGCGTTGCACACCAGATACTTCGGACCGGCATCCGGCCCCATCGGAATCAGCGACCATTTCACGCCGGTGGGGAAGCCCGCGCCGCCACGGCCGCGCAGGTTGGAATCCTTCACCACTTTCTGCACGTCGGCCGGCGCCATCTGCACGGCTTTCTTCAGCGCGGCATAGCCTTCCATCGACTCATAGGTGGCGATGTCCAGCACTGGCTTGCCGGCCTGGCTGTAGCGCCAAGTGAGGGGATGGGTTTCGGGGCCGATATTGGTCAGGCCAAGGTTCACATTGGAGCTCATTTGTATTGCTCCAGCAGTTGGTCGAGGGTGTCGACGGTCACGTTCACATGGGTGTCTTCATTCACCAGCAGCACCGGGCCGCGATCGCAGGCGCCCAGGCAGCACACCGGCAGCAGGGTGAAGCGGTTGTCGGCAGTGGTCTGACCGGGCTTGATGCCCAGTTTGGTCTGCAGCGCGCCGTAGATCTGGTCGAAGCCCATCAGGAAGCAGCTGATGCTGTCGCACACGGCGATCACATGGCGGCCCACCGGGCGGCGGTAGATGCGGTTGTAGAACGTAGCCACGCCTTCCACGTCGGAACCGGGGATGTCGAGCATCTTCCCGATCACGGCAATGGCGCCGTCGGGCACCCAGCCATGCCGGCGCTGCACGATTTTCAGCGCGTCGATGCTGGCCGCGCGCGGATCGTCGTAATGCGCCAGGCAGTGTTCGATTTCGGCGCGATCCTCGGCTGCCATCACATAGGGCTGGCCGCGGTCGGTCACAATGATGTTGCTCGGAGTGGGATTAACGGTCGACATCTGCCATCACAAAGTCAATGCTACCTAGGTAAACGATCAGGTCAGGCACCATGCTGCCCCGGATCACCGACGGAATCTGTTGCAAATGCGCGAAGCTGGGCGTGCGAATCCGCGTGCGGTAGCTCATCGTGCTGCGGTCGCTGAACAGGTAATAGCTGTTGATGCCCTTCGTCGCCTCGATCATCTGGCAGGACTCGCCTGCCGGCATCACCGGGCCCCAGGTCACGCTGAGGAAGTGGGTGATCAGGGTTTCGATATCCTGCAGGGTGCGCTCTTTCGGCGGCGGACAGGTCAGCGGGTGATCAGCCTTGTACGGGCCGGCCGGCATGTGGTCCAGACACTGGCGGATGATGCGCAGGCTCTGGCGCATTTCATTGATCCGCACCAGGGCGCGGTCGTAGGCATCGCCATTCTGGTAAACCGGCACGTCGAATTCGAAATTCTCGTAGCCGGAATAGGGGCGGGCCTTGCGCAGGTCGTAATTGACGCCGGTGGCGCGCAGGCCGGGGCCGGTCACACCCCATTCCAGCGCTTCCTTGCTGTTGTACTGGGCCACGCCAATGGAGCGGCTGCGCAGGATACCGTTCTTCAGGGCCGCCTTTTCATAGTCATTCAGGCGTTTGGGCAGCCAGTCGACGAACGTCCGCACCAGCTTGTCCCAGCCATTGGGCAGGTCCTGGGCCACGCCGCCGATGCGATACCAGGCCGGGTGCATGCGGAAGCCGGTGATGGCCTCGATCACGTCATAGGCTTTCTGGCGATCCGTAAAGGCGAAGAACACCGGGGTCATGGCGCCCACGTCCTGGATGAAGGTGCCCAGGAACAACAGGTGGCTGGTGATGCGGAACATTTCCGCCAGCATCACCCGGATCACCTTGACCCGGTCGGGCACTTCGATGCCGGCCAGCTTTTCCACTGCCAGTACATAAGGCAGGTTGTTCATCACGCCGCCCAGATAGTCGATCCGGTCGGTGTAGGGAATATAGCTGTGCCAGGACTGGCGCTCGGCCATCTTCTCGGCACCGCGGTGGTGGTAGCCGATATCGGGCACACAGTCGACGATCTCTTCGCCGTCCAGCTGCAGGATGATGCGGAACGCGCCGTGGGCACTGGGGTGGTTGGGGCCCAGGTTGAGGAACATGTAGTCCTCGTCGCGGCTGCTGCGTTTCATGCCCCACTCTTCCGGATTGAAGCGCAGGGCTTCCTGGGCTTCATCCTGACGGGCAATGTCCAGCACGAACGGATCAAACTCGGTGGCGCGGGCCGGATAGTCTTTCCGCAGCGGATGACCTTTCCAGTAACGCGGCATCAGCAGGCGGAACAGGTGCGGGTGGCCCTGGAAGTGGATACCGAACAGGTCGAACACTTCGCGCTCGTACCAGTCGGCGTTGGGCCAGATTTCGCGCGCGGTGGGAATGTTCAGGTCGCTCTCGGACAGGGCGACCTTGATCCGCACGTCGCTGTTCCGCTCGATGGACAGCAGATGATAGAAGACGGTGAAGTCGGATGCGGGCTGGCCGTCGCGGTTCTGGCGCAGGCGCTCGTCCACCGCGCTCAGGTCATAGAGCATGACGTAAGGGCGCGGCAGGTTGCGCAGGTAGCGCAGCACGTCCAGCAGCTGTTCGCGCGCCACCCACAGGGTGGGCAGGCCGTCGCGGGTCGGCTGGAAGGTCAGGGCGTTGTCGCCGAAACGGGCATAAAGCTCCCGCACGACCTCGTGATCGCTGCCGGGTGCTGGAATGGGTGTGGTTGCGGGCTCAGCCATGTATCGCTTGCATCCTACCGTCTTTGAATGAAAACCGACCGTTAAACGTCGTCGGGGCTGCGCAGGTTGGTCACGCTGATGCGCTGGTCGTGCCGTTCTTCCTTGGTCGGAGTCATGTCGGGGCGATACACGCCCTGATCACCCACCACCCAGGACAGCGGGCGACGTTCCTTGCCAATGGAGTCCTGCAACAGCATCAGGGCCTGAATGAAGGCTTCGGGACGCGGCGGGCAGCCGGGAATGTAAACGTCCACCGGCAGGAACTTGTCCACGCCCTGGACCACGGAATAGATGTCGTACATGCCGCCGGAGTTGGCGCAGGCGCCCATGGAAATCACCCACTTGGGTTCCAGCATCTGTTCATACAGGCGCTGGACGACGGGGGCCATCTTGATGAAGCAGGTGCCGGCAATCACCATCACGTCGGCCTGACGGGGTGAGGCGCGAATGACTTCCGAGCCGAAGCGGGACAGGTCGTGGGGGGTGGTGAGGGAGGTGGCCATCTCCACATAGCAGCAGGACAGGCCGAAGTTGTATGGCCAGAGCGAGTTCTTGCGGCTCCAGTTGACGGTGCTGTGGAGCATCTCCTCCAGCTTGCCCATGAAGATGTTCTTGTGAACATGTTCTTCCAGGGGGTCGTTGACCGTCTGTTTCTGCTCCAACGGATAACGGTCGTGTGGCCCTTCCGGATTAACACGGGTCAAGGTGTACTTCATAAGCGGGTGCCTCGCTCAGGAGTGCGATTACTTTTTGGCAGCTCTCCGGCGACGTCCTTCCGGTGCCCATTCCAGAGCGCCCAGTCGCCAAATGTAAACAAGACCTACCAGCAGTACCGCAACAAAAATGGAAACTTCGATGAAACCGGTCCAGCCTGCCTCTCTCACGCAGACGGCCCAGGCGTAGAGGAACAGTGCCTCCACGTCAAAAATCACAAAAAACATGGCGATAAGGTAGAACTTGGCGGACAGGCGCAGGCGGGCGCTGCCCACGGAAACGACACCGGATTCGAAGGGATCATTCTTGGCGCGGCCCCAGTTGCGACCACCCAGCCAGACCGGCACGAACAGCATGAAACAGCAAATGACAACAATTCCTATCAGGAATGCTCCAAGTGACCAATGCTGTGTGGCGATGTCGATGGGGGACACGGGACGCTCGTTACCTGCGAATCTTACGGGAACCCATGCTGTCGTCAGTCCGCTTCCGAGGCACTCAACTGCGCGGATTTCAAGCGGATTTATGGACAGCGACCTTGGCTAAAATGGCAGCAGATTATATACGCCAAAAAATAAAATGCACCATCAAATTACGACTTTTCAACTGGCCCAATAATGCTAGTCGGTTGCCCCTCAGGGAGCAAACCCGGCGTCACTTTCTTACCCCCATGATCAGCTCCTAACCCGTTCGGGTAAGGGCTGTTTTCCTCCCTCACTCTGACCTTTCTGCATCTTTATATGGGCCGACGGAGAGGTGCTTCGTCTTGCCATGCCGGCCAGCAGGGTGCCAGTCGGACGGTCTGGAGAGAAGCAGTGCCAGACCGGGTTCAAAAAGGCGGTGCAGCGGATGCGGTTCAATTAGTGCGCTGTTGCGATTTGCACCAGCAACGAACGGCGATCGACCAACTCTGCCTCTTTTTGGCTTGTGTTGCTGCCGCGCGAGTCGCGCCAACTCGGCGCATTTGGCGCAGACGGCGGATATTTTTGCTCCGCAGTTGTGCCTTTGCTGGTTCGTGGTGGCGGAATGAGGAAAAAATTTGCTTGGCACGCTTCTTGATATTGTCCAGTTACGGTCACGTTAACCAAGACGAGGATGTACATGAAAGCGCACCGTTCAAAACTCCGCAGGATTTCACGCAACTTGTTCTCAAAAACCGCTGCTGCCATTTCAGCGGTCACACTGTTGCTGAGTGCCAATGCCAACGCTGTGGGCGATCCGGAAAAATGGGAGCTCAAATTCGGTTTCATCAAACTGACCGACATGGTGCCGCTCGCAATCGCGTATGAAAAAGGCTACTTCGAGGATGAAGGCCTGTATGTGACGCTGGAAGCGCAGGCGAACTGGAAAGTGCTGTTCGATCGCGTGGTGTCGGGTGAGCTGGATGGTGCGCACATGCTGGCGCCGATGCCGGTTGGCGCGGCAACTGGCGTGATCACCAAAGCGGAAATCATCACGCCATTCACTCTTTCCTACAACGGCGCCGGCATTACTGTTTCCAATGCGGTGTGGAGTGAAATGAAAAAATCCGTACCGATGGCAGATGGAAAACCGGTGCATCCGATCAGCGCTGCTGCGTTGAAACCGGTGCTGGATTCCTACAAGAAATCCGGCAAAACCTTCAACCTGGGTATGACGTTCCCGGTTGGAACACACAACTATCACGAGCGTTACTGGCTGGCGGCCGGCGGCATCAATCCCGGTTTCTATGCGCCGGAAAAAGGTGACAACAGCGGCTCGATTGGCGCGGAAGCGTTGCTGTCGGTGGTGCCGCCACCGCAGATGGTGCCGACCATGGAAGCGGGAACCACAGTGGGATATTGCGTGGGCGAACCCTGGAACCAGCAGGCGGTTACCAAAGGTCTGGGCGTGCCGGTGATCACCAGCGAAAACATCTGGGTGGATGGTGCCGACAAGGTGTTCGGTGTCACCAAATCCTTCTATGACAAATATCCCAACACCACAGTGCGCACGGTGAAAGCACTGATTCGTGCATCGGCCTGGCTGGATGCCAACAACAACGCCAACCGGCCGGAAGCGGTGAAAATCATTTCGCGTCCGGTGTATGTAGGCGCGGATGAAAAAGTTATCGCCAACAGCATGACTGGAACGTTTGAATTCGAGAAAGGCGATGTGCGTCCGATTCCCGACTTCAACAAATTCTTCCGTGGCCAGTACGGCATTCCCTATTACTCCGACGCGATCTGGTGGATGACGCAGATGCGCCGTTGGGGCCATATCACCGAGCAGAAAGCTGACAGCTGGTATCTGGAAACGGCGAAGAAAGCGTTCCGTCCGGACATCTACGCGATGGCGGCGAAAGAGCTGGTGGAAGAAGGCAAGATGAAGGCGAGTGATTTCCCCGATCTGGCCACTGCCACCTTCATCAAGGCGCCGCAGAAAGGCCCGCTGGATGGCATCGAATATGACGGCAACAAACCCAATGCCTATATCGACAGCTTTGCCATCGGCCTGAAAGGCAACGACAAACCTTGATCCACAGCATACGGCGCGGTGACAGGTTCGCCGCGCCCGATTCCCCACCATGACGGAGGAGTGTTCCCATGGCTGTATCCATCCCCAGCATCAAGTTTGCGGGACTGCCTGCCAACAGTATTGGCTCCATTGCAGAAAAATTATTGCGCGCAGTGGGTTTGCCGCTGGCGGGAATTGGTGTCTTTCTGCTGATCTGGCATCTGGCTGCCGGGGGCATTCAGACATCGCTGGGAACGTTTCCCGGACCAGCGCAGGTGCTGACGCAATTCGAAGGTCTTTATGTCGAGTTTCAGGAAGAACAGCAGCGCGAAGCGGAATTTTACGAGCGCCAGGAAAAGCGCAATGCGCAGATGCTGGAGAAGGACCCTTCATACAAGCCGCTGATCCGTGAATATCCTGGCAAGCCGATGTTTTTCCATCAGATCGGCACCAGCCTGAAAACCGTCTTCACCGGCTTCTTTCTGGCGGCACTGGTGGCTATTCCGCTCGGTATTGCCATTGGTCTGAGCGGTCCGCTGTACAGTGCGGTGAATCCGATTATCCAGCTGTTCAAGCCCGTGTCACCGCTGGCCTGGCTGCCGCTGGTCACCATTGTGGTGAGTTCGATATACATCAATGTGCATCCGGAAATTCCCAAGTCCTATGTCACGTCCGCGTTCACGGTGATGCTGTGCTGCCTGTGGCCGACGGTGCTGAACACAGCAGTGGGTGTGGCGTCGGTGAGTGCCGATCTGAACAACGTCAGCAGGGTGCTGCGTCTGAACTGGATTCGCCATGTGCGCATCATTGTCTTGCCGGCGGCGGTGCCGATGATTTTCACCGGATTGCGGCTGTCGCTGAGCACGGCGTGGATGGTGCTGATCGCGGCGGAGATGCTGTCGCAGAATCCGGGTCTGGGCAAATTCGTGTGGGATGAATTCCAGAATGGCAGTTCCGATTCGCTGGGTCGCATCATGGTGGCGGTGCTGACAATCGGTCTGATCGGTTATCTGCTCGATCGCGGCATGCTGATGATCCAGCGCAGGGTGTCGTGGGACAAACAGGCCATTACCCGCTGATCGATTCGCCATTTTCAATTGAGGATATGAAGTATGAAAACGCTGCTTGAACTGACCCAGGTCGGAATCGAATTCAAGACACCGAAAGGCACTTTCAAGGCGCTGGACAACGTTAACCTGAAAGTGGCGGAGGGCGAGTTTGTCTCGCTTATCGGTCACTCCGGTTGTGGTAAATCCACGGTGCTGAATATCGTCGCGGGTTTGCTGACGGCGACGACCGGCGGCGTGGTGCTGGCCGGACGGGAAGTGACCGAGCCCGGCCCCGAGCGCGCGGTAGTGTTCCAGAACCACTCGCTGCTGCCCTGGCTGACGGCGTATGAAAATGTCGAGATCGGCGTGAAGGAAGTGTTTCGTGGCAAGAAGACCCGCGCCGAAATGAAGGAGTGGATCGAGCACAATCTGGAGCTGGTGCACATGAGCCATGCACTGCACAAACTGCCGCATGAAATCTCCGGCGGCATGAAGCAGCGGGTGGGTATTGCCCGTGCGCTGGCGATGCAACCCCAGGTGTTGCTGATGGATGAACCGTTCGGCGCACTGGACGCACTGACCCGCGCGCATCTGCAGGATTCCCTGATGGAAATCCAGCGGACCCTGAAGAACACCGTGATCATGATTACGCATGATGTGGATGAGGCCGTGTTGCTGTCGGATCGCATCGTGATGATGACCAATGGCCCTGCGGCCACCATCGGTGAGATCCTGGAGATCGATCTGGAGCGTCCGCGCAACCGGCTGGCGCTGGCGGATGATGCGCATTACAACCACCTGCGCCACGAAGTGTTGCGTTTCCTCTATGAAAAACAGCGCAAGGTGGAAGATTTTGCCCAGCATGCGAAAAAAAAGACTGACGCCGGTGCGGAAACGCAGCCGCGCCTGAAAGTGGTGTCATGATCCGGCATTTTTGCGGAGCGCCTGCCTGAATCTGCTGGCAGGCAGGTGTTCCTTCAACGACTGAACCGACCTTAGGAGTAACCCATGTTCAAACTGAAACTGCAGGTAGCAATACCTGCTGCGGCCCTGCTTTGCTCGCCATTTCCCGGTGTTGCCAAAACCTTTACCGAATCGCTCGGCTCCGGCAAGGCATTCGTCAATGAGCGTTTGCGTTATGAAAACGTGGATGACGAGCTGTATGCCGACAAGGGCGAAGCCATGACGATCCGTTCGCGCGTGGGTTATGAGACGGCACCGTTTGCCGGTTTCACTGCGCTGATTGAAATGGAAGACGTGCATGCGCTGGGTGGCATGGACCAGTATCAGGTGCCGCCACCACCGGCAGCCAGTGTGAATGGCGATGCAGTGATTGCGGACCCGGAAGTGACGGAACTGAATCGCGCCCAGCTGCGCTATCGCGGTGTGTCGCGGCTTGACCTGATTCTCGGACGCCAGCGTCTGATGTTCGACAACCAGCGCTTCATCGGCAACGTCGGTTTCCGCCAGGATGAACAGGTGTTTGATTCCTTCAGTGCGGTTTATACCGGGCTGCCGGACTGGACGTTGACCTACGCCTATGTCGATCGCGTATATGGCATTACCAATGTGTTTGACGCCGATACCAGCGACAATCTTTTCAACGTCGCCTACAACGGTTTCACAATTGGCAAGATCACCGGCTATGTCTACAACCTCACCAGCGAGGAAGACCTGCTGACACAGAACACGTTGCTGAATCCGGCGCTGCGTTTCGACAGCATGGAAACCATGGGCGTGCGCTTTGACGGCGGTTACATCCTGCCGACCACGGTGCCGCTGCGTCTGATCTACCGCGCCGAATATGCCGAGCAGGAAACCGAGCGCCTGCAGAATCCGGACATTACCTTTGAAACCGACTATGCGCTGGGTGAATTCGGCGTGATGTGGACCTTCGGCGGTGGCTCCTATGCGCTGACGCCGATGATCGGTAATGAAATTCTGGGCGCCGATGACAGCAATCGCGTGGGTTCCACCAACAACGGCCTGTACGCGTTCCAGACGCCTTATGCCACCAAGCACATTTTCAACGGCTGGGTGGACCAGTTCCTGGTGACGCCGGATCAGGGCTTGAATGACAAGTACGTGTCGCTCGGATTTGATCTGAACGCGTGGACCACCAAGATCCTCATCCAGTATCACGAGTATGAATCGGATGTGGAATCCGGCCCGCTGGGTGAAAAGCTCGACATGGGCGAGGAAAGTGGCGTGCAGATTATCAAGACGCTGGGCGCCAACTGGATTTTCGGTGCCAAGTACGGTGATTACAAGCAGCCTAGCGCTGAATTCCTCACCGGCAATACCCGCCGCAATGCCGACAAGGTGTGGGTGTGGGCGGAACTTAACTTCTAAACGGTTCCGTGTTGTTTTATCGCCAAACAAAAGGGCCTCGTTCGAGGCCCTTTTGCGTTGCGCTGTGCTGGTTTACACCTTCGCTTCCACCACGCGAACATAGCTGTCGATACGGCTGCGCGGAATGTTCAGGCGGTCGTAGAAGTGCTCCGGCTGGTGCACGGTGACAGCGTTGAAGCCACAGTCACGAAAGCCGTTGGCAATCTCGGTGTCATTGCGGAAATGCAGGTTGGTGCGTGACTGGGTGATCACGCCCAGCATTTTCTGCGCGGCGCCCACCATTGTGCGTTTGGGGCCTTGCGGCAGCTCCGGCACCAGATCCGTCAGATACCAGGCGGCGGGAAATACGCGGCTCAGTTGCGCCAGACGTTGCCAGAATGCGGAAATGGTCGGCAGGTCGAAATAATTCACCAGTCCTTCGGTGATGATGATGGTGGGGCGAGAGGGATCGAGCACGTCGTTCAGTACATGGTCCAGTCCGGACGGTGCGCCGCTTTCAAAAATATTGCAGGTCACCACCTTGTGGTTCGGTCCAAAGCCCTGGTGCTGCAGAAGCAGCGATTGCTTGCGCGCCGCCATGCCGGGCAGGTCCGCTTCCACGTAATGCAGCTTTGGATACTTGCGCGAGAATTTGTAGCCGCGCGGCGACAGGCCGCAGGCAATTTCCAGAATCTGCGTCACGCCTTCCTGCTCGATCAGCTGTTCAATGCGGTGATCGATGATGCGGTGGCGCTGCAGCAGCATGTCGCCCAGATTCATGCCCAGCAGCAGGTCGCCGGCAAAATTCACCGGGCGCATCGCGTTGTACATCAGGTCGGCGCGCGACGAGGTGAAGAAGCGCGCCGACATGCCGTTCTTGTACCAGACATGGCCGGTGTAGAGCGCCGTGAAACTGATGCTGGAAGTATCCATCGACTTCTCTCCGATTCCTGTTGCAGTGAAAATCCGGGGTCACACGAGACGGATGTTGCCGTCCTCGATCACGAAGGGAACCGCTTCGAGCGCCATGCCCGTGCAGGGGCCGGCGATGCAGTCGCCGTTTTCGATTTCAAACAGGGCGCCGTGGTTGGAGCAGAGAATGTAGCGCTTGTCGGTATCGAGAAAATCGTCGGGCAGGAATTCCAGGGGAATGCCGATGTGCGGGCAGGAATTGACGTACACATACACCTGGCCGAATTTCTTCACGGCGAAGATGTTGCGGTCGTCGATGTCGAAACTCCGGGCGCTGTCGTCTTGCAGGTCGTTCAGGTGGCAGAGGATGGTCATGGGGTTGCCCTACAGATCAATGAGCGAAAGTTGGCCCAAGAATACCTGTTTCGGGCGCGATCAGTAAATCCACTGTATACAGCAAAAAAGTTGCGGCGGACTGTTGCTTTTGCAAATGCGAATCATTACTATTCATTTCGTGTGGTGAGCGCAATGATCCAGCCGCCTGTTCCGGCTCCGTCATGGCCCCTCTCTCTCCTCTCTACAACCTTGTCAGCGTTGGGGCAGGTGGGCTGGTTCTCCCAGTGCGAGCGTCACACGGTTCAGTTAACACATGGTGCATTTGCCGGGGTTCGCCCCGGCTTTTTCTTTGGCGTTCCCGTTCGGCCCCGGCGCAAATCCGGCTATCATGGCGCAACTTTGAATCTGCCCGTCGCCGAGTCTGTCGATGTTCCTGTTTCTGTCTATTCCTGCAAGGCTGCTGCTGATCGTTCTGCTGCTGGGTGTGGCGGCCTGTTCGCCCTTGTATGGTCCCGGCAACAAGCCCATTTCCGCCATCGACAACAATCGTGGTTACCGTGGTCTGGAGCGGCAGGCGGCGATGGGCGACATTGCGCTGGTGGTGTCGTTTTCCGGCGGCGGTACGCGGGCAGCGGCGCTGTCTTATGGCGTGATGCAGGAACTGCGGGATACGCGCGTGCAGTCGGCTGGTAGAAAAGTGCGTCTGCTGGATGAGGTGGACCATATCAGCTCCGTGTCCGGTGGCAGTTTCACGGCGGCCTATTACGGTCTGTTCGGCGAGCGCCTGTTCCGCGATTACGAAGATGATTTCCTGCGCCAGAGCGTGCAGGGCAAGCTGATCGAGCGCGTGATCAATCCCTTCAACTGGATCGAGAGCGCCTGGGCGGGGCTGGATCGCACCGAGACGGCGATCGATTACTACGACGAATCCATTTTTCGCGGCCGCACCTTTGCCGACATGCGGCCCTATCCCTTCATCGAAATCAACGCCACGGATCTCAGTCAGGGCAACCGTTTTGCTTTCACCCAGCTGTATTTCGATCTGATCTGCACGGATCTCGATTCGGTGGAAGTGGCGCGGGCGGTGACGGCGTCGTCGGCGGTGCCGGTGCTGTTTCCCAGTGTGGTGCTGAAGAATCATGCGGGAAAATGCGATCCGCAGAACAGCATGCTGTGGCCCAAGCTGCAGCAGCAGGAATTTGCCAACGTGCGCGACAAAATGCTGGTGGATTCGCTGCGTACTTATCTGAATGCCAATGAACGTCCCTATATCCATCTGGTGGACGGCGGCATTTCCGATAATCTGGGCTTGCGTGCCACCATCGAGCGTCTGTCGCTGTTCGGTGTGCGCAATGACAATGCCTCGCGCGCCTGGCCGAAACATGTGGTGGTGCTGGAAGTGAATGCGCAGGTGCAGCCGAAGCGGCCGATCGATTCCACGGCGGAAAAGCCGTCGGTGGCGGACACGGTGGATGCGGTGTCGTCGGCCCAGATCGATCGCTACACGGCGGAAACCGAGGCGGTGATGGAAGCCATGCTGGAGGATCTGCATGAAAGTGCGCGGCAGCGCAATATCGATACGCAGGTCCATCTGGTGAAGGTGAATTTCCAGAGTGTGGGGCAGGACAAGTTCCGCATGTTCTTCAACAACCTGCCCACCAGTCTGGAATTGCCGAACGAGGAAATCACCACCCTGATCTGGGCGGGACGTTATCTGCTGCGGGAATCGCCGGAGTTCCGCGCGTTCCTGGCCAGTCCGGGAGTGGGTGGAGTGCCGTCCAAAGCCATGCTGCACGACCGTAAACAATGTTATGCCGGCAACTGGCTCCAGTGTCTGTTCCAGACGACCGGTGTCGGTGTCGACAAGTCCGGGCAGCCCTAGCCGGTTGCTATGATTTTCTGCGTTAATTTGGATTGACGGATATTCATGTTGCGTTCCCGCCCCTTAATTTTGTTGCTGATCCTGTTGGTGCTGCTGCTGGTGGCGCTGACGGCGAGCCTGTCGCTGGGATCGGTGCGCGTGCCGCCGGCGGATATTTTGCAGGTGCTCGTGCGGCAGCTGAGCGGTGACAATTCGTCGACGGCGATGGCGGATCTGGTGATCTGGCAGATCCGTTTGCCGCGCGTGTTGCTGAGTGTGCTGGTGGGCATGGCGCTGGCGGTGTCCGGTGCGCTGGTGCAGGGGCTGTTCCGCAATCCGCTGGCTGATCCCAGCCTGATCGGTGTGTCCGGCGGCGCGGCGGTGGGGGCGGCGGTGGCCATTGTGCTGGGTGCTGCGCTGGGCTTTACCAATATTCAGTGGCTGTTGCCGGTGTTTGCGTTTGTGGGCGGTGGCGCGGTGACAGCGCTGGTGTACCGGCTGGGTGTGAGTCCGCTGGGTACGTCGGTGGCGACCATGCTGCTGGCGGGCGTGGCGATCAATGCCATGAGCAGCGCCTGCATCAGTTATCTGTCCACCGTGGCCGAGGACACGCGCTTGCGCAATCTGGTGTTCTGGCTGATGGGCAGTTTCAATTCCGCGTCCTGGCCCAAGGTGTTCTGGGTGGCGCCGTTTGCACTGCTGACGCTGGCGATGATTCCGCTGCTGTGGCGCGGCCTGAATGCGTTGCTGCTGGGTGAATCGGAAGCGCGGCATTTGGGTTTTTCCGTTGAGCGTCTGCGCTGGCAGGTGATTGTGGTGACGGCGCTGGCGGTGGGCGCGGCGGTGGCGGCGGTGGGCGTGATCGGTTTTGTCGGACTAGTGGTGCCGCATATCGTGCGTCTGCTGCTGGGGCCGGATCATCGCTGGCTGCTGCCCTGTTCGGCGGTGCTGGGCGCCGCGCTGCTGTGTGCGGCAGACCTCGCCGCGCGCATGCTGGTGCAGCCGCAGGAACTGGCCATCGGTGTGCTCACTGCGCTGCTTGGCGCACCGTTCTTCCTGTTCCTGATTACGCAGCGGCGGCGAGGGCTGATGCATGGCGCTTGAAGCCCGCAATCTCGGATTCCGTATTGGTGAGCAGACCCTGCTGCAGGCGCTGGACCTGCAGGTGCAGGCTGGCGAGTGCGTTGCGGTGGTGGGGCCGAACGGCGCCGGCAAAACCACGCTGTTCCGTCTGCTGTCCGGTGAACTGACACCGGTCACTGGCGACATTCTTTTCAACGGCCGCGATCTGGCGCGCTGGCCGCTGGCGCAGCTGGCGCGCATGCGCGCGGTGCTGCCGCAGTCTTCCACACTGCAGTTTGCGTTCACCGTGCAGGAAGTGGTGACGATGGGGCGCATGCCGCATGCCACCGGTCTGCGGATCGACGCGGATATCGTGCAGGATGTGCTGCGGGTGTGCGACGTGCAGAAGCTGGCGGCGCGCCCGTACACGGAGCTGTCCGGCGGCGAACGTCAGCGCGTGCAACTGGCGCGGGTGATGGCGCAGGTGTGGCAGCCGGTGGTGGAGGGCGAGCGTCTGCTGCTGCTGGACGAACCGACGTCCGCGCTGGACCTGTCACACCAGATTGAACTGATGCAGCTGGTGCGACAGGTGTGCGCGTCGGGGATTGCGGTGCTGGTGATCCTGCATGACCTGAATCTGGCCGCGCGGTTTGCCGATCGCATCCTGATGCTGCATTCCGGCAAGACCATCGCGGTGGGCACGCCGCAGCAGGTACTGCAGCCGGACCTGATCGAATGCGTGTTCAACGTGAAAACGCAGGTGATTCCGCATCCGCTGTACGGCTGTCCGCTGGTGGTGAGTTAGCGGCTGGCTTTTTTCTTCGTCAGCAGTTTGCGCAGCAGACTCACCTTGGTGTCGCGCTGGCGGATCTGCTTCAGTTTTTCGATTTCACCTTCCAGCGCATCCATCACCTGCTTGCGGAATTGCCACTGCATTTCCTTGTCGTTTTCCATGCCCTTGAAGGGCGCCGGGCTGATGGGCTTGCCGAACGCAAAATAGAATTTTTCCGGCCGTGGAATCAGCGTCGGACCGATGCCTTTGGCGATTGGCATCAGCACGTCGCCGTCACGCAGCTTTTCCGCGATCGGTTTCTTGCCCAGCAGCCAGCGGCCCAGCGGGTTCTGCATGAAATCGTAGGCGTCGTACACCACGTCATAGGCATCGTCGGCGCCGAGCGACGCCACCGGAATGATCGGGTACTGGTATTTCATTGCCATGTGGGCGAAGCCGGTGCGGGTCTTCCTGGTCAGCTTGTGTTCCTCGCCCTTGCGCTTGGCGACTTCGCGGCCGCCGCCGGGATACACCAGAATATGTTCACCGGCTTCCATCAGGCGCGCGCAGTTTTCACGGGTGCCGGGCACGCCGCCGCCCTGGGTCAGGATGTCGCGCCAGACCGGCACATCAAAATGGAAATGATCACCCAGGCTGCGCAGCACGATGTTCTTGTCCTTGTACAGCTTTTCATACACCAGCGGTGAATCCAGTCCGCCGTAGATGGTGTGGTTGCTGACGTACAGCGCCGGCTGCCGCGCATCCACGTTCTCCAGACCAAAATATTGCGGGCTGAAATAAAAGCGGGCGAAGGCGGTGACTTTTTCCACGGCGTCCAGCGACGGCGGATCGAAATGCACGATGTCTTTTTTCACGGTGGCATCCATGAGGGAATGTCCTCTACAGCAATGCGGAACGAATCAGGGGTTTTTGGCAGCAGTGACCTGCTTGTTGAGCGATACGATCTGGCGCGCCATGTTTTCCATCAGGCTCAGGCAGATGCGCGGGTGGGTCTTGATCATGGTTTCAAACTGGTGGCGCGGCACCACCATCACCAGACAGCGGGTGTCGGCAATCACGGTGGCGGTGCGGGGGCTGTGGGTGAGCAGGGACAGCGCGCCGAAGATTTCGTCCTCCAGCACTTCGCCCACCTTGATGTCGTTGACGAAGACGTTGGCGTGGCCTTCGACGATGGAATAGACGGTGTCGGATTCGGTGCCTTCGCGGATGATGACTTCGCCGTCCTTGAAGGTCTGGAAGCCCAGCGAGGTGCGGTCCACTTCCGGTTCGATGGCGGCAATCACCGCGTTCATGCGGCCCCACTCGGCAATCAGGTAGGTGCCCCACTCGCGGGCCTTGTCGGTGTTGGCCATGGCGGCGGACCACAGGGCCTCGCGGTTGTACGGGCGCAGCAGCACCGGGGATTCGGCGTAATACTTGGCGCGCGGCATCTCGATGCCCTGGGTCATGCCCACCAGATCGCCGGCGTCGTAGTGGAACAGGGTCTTGCCATCCTGCTGGTGGCCGACGGCGCCTTCTTCCACCACAAACACGCAGTCCTGGTTGGCCGGGTTGCTGTACAGGTCATCGAAGCATTCATACGCCAGTGGATCGCCCAGTGAGGGAATGCCCTGCAGGGCCACTTCCAGCAACTGCTTGGTGTGGTTGTCCACTTTTTCGAACTGCTCGGTGTAGTTGGACTCGATGAACATGCGACTGCCTTCCAGTGGTTTTCCGCGAACCGTGATTCCTTCAGTGTAGACAATCCGCAGCGCCGCCACGGTGAACCCGGTCCGTTTTCCGGGGTCACCGCGACAACTGTCTGTTACAGCAGGGGTTTGTGTTCTTCGGGTTTGAGGCGGGGTCCAAACTGGGTGACCAGTTTCGCGGCAGCCTTGGTGGCCAGGGCGCCAGCGCGGGCGAAGTCATAGCCGTGGGTCAGGCCGTACAGGAAGGCGCCGGCGAACATGTCACCCGCGCCGTTGGTGTCCACCGCCTTGACCGGAGTGGCAGGCACCTGCAGCAGCTGCTGGCCGTCGAACAGCAGGGCGCCTTCACCGCCGAGGGTGATGGCAAAGGTTTTCGCGGTGCGTTTCAGGCGCTCGGCGGCTTCCTCGATGCTGTCGGTTTCCGCCCAGAACAGGGCTTCCTGGCGGTTGCAGAACAGCAGGTCGACGCCGTCGCCCGCCATGTCCTGCAGGCCGTCGCGGAAGAATTTCACCATGTTGGGATCGGAGAAGGTGAGGGCGGTTTTGACGCCTTTGCCCTCGGCGATCTGGCGGGCCTTGATGGCCGCGGCGCGCGCCGAGGGGGAGGTGACCAGATAGCCTTCCAGATAGACGTATTGCGAGGCTGCGATGGCCTCCGGGTGCAGTTCCTGTTCGGACACCTTTTCCGAAATGCCGAGGAAGGTATGCATGGTGCGCTCGGCGTCCGGGGTGATCATGACGATGCAGCGGCCGCTGGTGCCGGTGTCACGCTCGCGATGCAGGTTGGTGTCGACGCCGGCTTTCACCAGATCCTGCACGTAGAAATCGCCGGCCGGATCGTTGGCCACCTTGCAGGAATAAAAGCTGTTGCCGCCGAAATGGCTGACCGCGATGATGGTGTTGGCCGCCGAGCCGCCGCTGGCCATCTTGCCGGTGTGCCCGGCCAGGGCTTCATACAGATGCTGCTGCTGGGCTTCGTCCACCAGGGTCATCACGCCCTTGTCGATGTTCAGGCTGGCCAGGAAGGCGTCGTCGATGGCGAATTCCATGTCCACCAGCGCATTGCCGATGGCGTACACGTCGTATTTCTTCATGTTGTTTGCGGACCTGTTAACTGGGGAAATGGGGGCAGTGCGCGTATACTACCCGCCTTTTTGTAAAAGATCAGTTCCGAAGTGCGGGCCGGAATGCGCGGCCCCGCCCGGGGGAACACGGTGGTAGACCAGTAGGGGTTTGATCCTGTGTCGCAGTCCAGCAAGCGTGCGCCGGTAAGGCGCGCCGGGCCGAAAAAAAAGGCCACGACCAAGCCGAAAGCGTCCGGCGTGAAGCAGCCCGTGCGCAAGCCGGCCGCCAAGAAGGGCAAGGGTGGAAAGGGTGGCAAGGGCAAATCGTTCCTGCGGCGCTGGGGTGGACTGCTGTTCAAGCTGGGGCTGATTGGCATCGTGCTGGGCGGCATTGGGGTAGCCTATCTGGACGCCCGCATCACCCAGCATTTCGAAGGCAAGCGCTGGGCCATTCCGGCCAAGGTGTTTGCCCGTCCCCTCGAACTCTATGACGGCCAGCAACTGGCCGAGGCGCAGCTGTCCTGGGAACTGAGCCTGCTCAACTACCGGCTGGTCAATGCCAAGCAGCCCGAGACCGGCGCCTTCATCCGCAATGGCAACACTTTCCAGATCGGCACCCGCGGATTTGATACCTGGGAAGGCGCGGAAAAACCCCATCAGGTGCGTTTCATGCTGGATCACGGCCGGGTAGAAGGGCTGACCAGCGACGGCAAGACCGGCGCCATTGTGCGGCTGGAGCCGGCGCTGGTGGGTGGCATCTACCCGGCCCACAACGAAGACCGCGTGCTGGTGAAGCTGGAGCAGGTGCCGAAGCTGCTGGTCAACTCACTCATCGCCGTGGAAGACCGCGATTTCTATTCCCACTTTGGTTTGTCGCTGCGCGGTATTGGCCGGGCGCTGTTCACCAACGTCACCTCCGGCTCCGTGCGCCAGGGCGGTAGCACGCTGACCCAGCAGCTGGTGAAAAACTTCTACCTGTCCAGCGAGCGCTCGCTGGTGCGCAAGGGCACCGAGGCCGTCATGGCGGTACTGCTGGACGCGCATTATTCCAAGGACGAAATTCTCGAAGCCTATCTGAACGAAGTTTATCTGGGGCAGGCGGGCAAGCGCGGCATTTACGGTTTCGGCAGCGCCAGCCTGTTCTATTTCGGCCAGCCGCTGCGGGAGCTGAAAGCCGATCAGGTGGCGCTGCTGATCGGGCTGGTGAAAGGCCCCAGCTGGTACGATCCGCGCCGCCACGCCGAGCGCTCGCTGGAGCGGCGCAATCAGGTGCTGAAAGTGATGCTGGAGCAGGGCGTGATCAATGACGCCGATTACGATTTCGCCCTGAAAAAGCCGCTGGGCGTGATCAAGAAGCCGCTGTATGACGATGCCCGCTATCCGGCGTTCCTCGATCTAATCAAGCGTCAGCTGAAGCAGGATTATCAGGATGAAGACCTGCGCTCCGAAGGTCTGCGCGTGTTCACCACCCTCGACCCGTGGGCGCAGGAGCAGCTGGAAAAAGCGGTGGAACAGCAGACCGCCCAGCTGGAAAAATCCTTTGGCAAACGGGTGGAAAATCTGGAAGCGGCCGGCGTGATCACCGCCAGCAACACTGGCGAAGTGGTGGCAATGGTGGGCGGCCGTTCCTTCCGCTATGAAGGCTTCAACCGCGCGCTGGATGCCATGCGGCCGATCGGCTCGCTGGCCAAGCCGCCGGTGTATCTGGCAGCGCTGGAAAAGGGCTACACGCTGGCGACGATCCTGCAGGACGAGCCGCTGCAGCACAAACTGTCCGGCGGCAAGATCTGGAGCCCCGAGAACTACGATCACCAGGCCCACGGCGAAGTGCCCATGGTCAACGCGCTGGCCAACTCCTACAACCTGGCCACCGTGCGGCTGGCGCTGGAAGTGGGGCCGGCCAACGTGGCGGACGTGATGAAGCGCCTGGGTGCGCCGCGCCCGATTGATCCGGTGCCGGCGCTGGCACTGGGCTCGGTGGACCTGTCGCCGTTCGAGGTGGCGCAGATGTACCAGACCATTGCCTCGGAAGGATTCAACACGCACCTGCGCAGCGTGCGTTCGGTATTGAATGCCGACGGCAAACCCCTGCAGCGTTACGATCTGGAAGTGCAGCAGCGTTTCGCGCCCGCAGATATTTATGCGCTGACCCATGCCATGCAGGAAGTGATTCGCAGTGGCACTGCCCGCAGTGCCAATTCCTTCATCGCGCCGTCGTACAATCTGGCGGGCAAGACCGGCACCAGCAACGATCAGCGCGACAGCTGGTTCGCCGGCTTCTCCGGCAACTATCTGGGCGTGGTGTGGATGGGCCGCGACGACAACGAGAAAACTCCGCTCACCGGTGCCAGCGGCGCGCTGCGCGTGTGGAACCAGACGTTCTCGAAGCTGGCGTTGCAGCCACTGGAACTGAACCAGCCCGACGATGTGGAATGGGTCTGGATCGATCCGTTGCAGCGGGCGCAGACCGATGAGCATTGCCCCGGCGCCATCGAGGTGCCGATGCGGATCGAATCGATTCCGCAGCAGAGTGTGCCCTGCAACGCCGGCGGCCGCATGTTCAACTGGTTTCGCGGTCTGGTGAATCCGGACGAATGATTGTTAATGCATGATGGAATGGAGCGAAGATGCGTAGTGGAATCCTGATCCTGCTGCTGTGTGGACTGGCCGGTTGCGCCGTGCAACCGACGTCGACGGTGGAGACACCGGAGGACACCGGTTGGCACACACCGGCGCCGAACAGTGGTGCCGTGTTGATGCCGACCCCTGGCGATTCCCGCGGTACCGTTACGCCGACCCGTCCGGCGTCCCAGTCGCCTACTGCGCGGCGTCCTTCTACCGTGACCTATTCGCCCAACAGCACTGGCGTGAGTGCGGCCGATGTGCTGCTGCGGGAAGGCAAGACGCTGTATCAGCGCGGTGATTACGGCAGTGCCGCCAACAATTTCGAACGCGGCATCCGCATGGCGCCGCGTTCGTCCGCACTCTATCTGGCGCTGGCGAAAACCCGTCTGGCGATGGGCGACAACAACAACGCAATCCAGATGGCCAATCGCGCGATTTCCCTGCTGCCGGCGGGCAGTGGCGCCGCAGCCGATGCGCGCGCCGAGGCCTGGAATGTGATCGCCGACGCCAAGGAAGCCAACGGCGATCGCAATGGCGCGGCGGCAGCGCGACAGAAAGCGCGGGGCTGGTAGGCGACACCTGCGCAATCGCTGTTGGTAGAGCATTCAAAAAAAGCCCCGCATGTGCGGGGCTTTTTGTCAGTACTTCTTCGGTTTGGGCTTACCCTTGAAGGCGGGCTTGTCACCAAAGGATTTTTCCCGGAATGGCTTGTCTTTTCCTGGCTTGTCCTTGGCGGGACGGTCTTTGAAAGACTTGTCCTTGGCCGGTTTGTCCTTGAACGGCTTTTCCTTGAAAGGTTTGTCCTTGAAGGAGCCTTCCTTTGCCGGCTTGTCGCGGAATGAACTCTCGCGGAATTTCTTTTCCTTGAAGGGTTTCTTCTCCGGTGCAGCTTTTTCCTTGTAGGAAATTTTTCCCGCCGGCTTGTCGTTGCCGGTTTTTTCCTGCGGACGTTTTTCCAGGGAAAACTTTTTCTTCTCCGGACGTTCGCGGGTGAAGCTCTCCATCAGCGCATCGGCTTCCGGGTTGGGTTCGGCACGCGGTTCGTTGCGGGATTCGGCGCGAGACTCCGCGCGGAAAGCGGGTTTCTCAACGAAGGATTCGTTTTCTGCTGCTGTGTCTTCCCGGAATGACTTCTCGCGAAACGGTTTTTCCCGGGCCGGTTTTTCCCGTGCGGGGCGGTCGCGGAAGCTGCCTTCGCCGCCAGACTTGTCAAATTTCTTCTTGCGCGGCGCTTCGTCGCGATCAGCATAGGCACGGTTGGCTTTGCCCGGTTCTTCCTTGCCATAGCGGGTGGCGCGCAGTTGCTGCTGGCGCACGCGGATAGTTTTCAGCTGGCCCAGCAATTCCTTCGGCATGCCTTCCGGCAGGTCCACGGTAGAGTATTCGCCGCGCATGTTGATCTCGCCGATGTAGCTGCTTTCCAGCTCCAGTTCGTTGGCAATTGCGCCCACGATGTCGCCAGGCTTGGCGCCGTGTTTCTTGCCCACTTCGATGCGGAAGCGTTCCATTTCGATGTCGGGAAAATCCTTCAGCGGCATCGGTTTGTGTTCGATCGGAGTTTCGTCGTATTCGCGCTCGCGGCGTTCGCCACGACCTTCCCGCTCACCGCGACCTTCGCGTTCGCCGCGCTCGCGCTTGCCGCCGTCGCGCTCGGCAAATTCACGCACATTTTCTTTCGGTTCCAGCGGCAGTTCGGCCTGCAGCATGTGCACCAGCAGCGCACACAGCTGCTCATGTTCGACTTCCATTTCCTGCGCCAGCTGCTCGACGATCGAGTGCATCAGCGGCGATGGCGTTTCGGTGGCTGCGGCAATCACACGCTGCTTGAAACGCTCGATGCGCTGCTGCAGCACGTGGTGCTGGTTGGGCATGGTTGCGCGTTCGATTTTCTGCCGGATGTGGCGTTCGATGATCTGCAGCAGGCGGGTTTCGCGATGGGTGACGAACAGCACGGCCTCGCCGGTGCGGCCGGCACGACCGGTGCGACCGATGCGGTGCACGTAGGATTCGCTGTCGTAGGGAATGTCGTAGTTCACCACGTGGCTGAAACGGTCCACGTCCAGACCACGGGCGGCGACGTCGGTCGCCACCAGCACGTCGAACTTGGCCTGCTTCAGGCGCTGGATGGTTTTCTCGCGCACGTTCTGGCTGACGGCACCGTGAATGGCTTCGGCGCTGTAGCCCCAGGCATTCACTTTCTCCGCCACTTCGTTGCACGCCTCGCGGGTGCGCACGAATACGATCACGGCGTCGAATTCACGGGTTTCCAGATAGCGGCGCAGCGCTTCCGGTTTCTGCCGGCCATCCACCATCCAGTAACTCTGCGTGATGCGGTCGACGGTGGCGGTGGCGGCCTTGATCACCACATGCTGGGGATCGGTGAGATATTTGTCGGCGATGCGTTTGATCGGCGGCGGCATGGTGGCGGAAAACAGCGCGTTCTGCTGCTCGCCGGACATGTGGCCGAGAATTTCTTCCACGTCCTCTATGAAGCCCATGCGCAGCATTTCGTCGGCTTCGTCCAGCACCAGGGTTTTCACCGCACTGATGTCCAGGGTGCCGCGACGCAGGTGATCCAGCAGACGGCCCGGCGTACCCACCACTACCTGCGCGCCCTGCTTCAGCAGTTTCAGCTGCGGGTAGAATTCCTGGCCGCCGTAAATGGGGGCGATACGGAAATGCTTGCGATAGCGCGCGTAGCGCTGGAAGGCCTCGGCCACCTGGATCGCCAGTTCGCGGGTGGGCGTCATGATCAGGGCCTGGGGTTTGCTGCTTTCGTCGTCCAGCTGGGCCAGGATTGGCAGGGCGAAAGCGGCGGTCTTGCCGGTGCCGGTCTGGGCCTGGCCGATCAGGTCGCTGCCGCTGAGGAACACCGGAATGGCCGCAGCCTGGATCGGTGAGGGCGATTCATAGCCCAGTTCCGTCAGGGTCTTGAGAATAAAATCGGGCATTCCCAGCGAATCAAAGCCAGGAGTTTCAACGGGTTCGGACATTTTGGCGCGGCCTTTCAAAGGAGCTACACAGGGGAATAAGGGTAGCAGTAAAGCAGGGGGGACGCATTCTACACGCTCACGGGGGGAATGGCACGGAATGCGTTATACTGCGCGGCCTCCGCGACAGGACGCTTCCCCATGAATGCCCCCGACTCCGCTTCCCAATCCCGGCGTACAGGCTATCTGTTTGTCGCAGTCACCATCCTGATCTGGGCCGGCTTTCTGGTGATGTCGCGCCTGGGTGGCAAGAGTTCCCTCACCGCCTTCGACATCGCGGCCCTGCGCACCGGCACGGCGGCGCTGCTGCTGAGTCCCTGGTGGCTGCCGCGTCTGCTGGACCGTTCCCGCCGGCAACTGCCGCTTTATCAGACCTTTTCCTTCGCGTTGGTGGCCGGTGTGGCCTACCCGTTGCTGGTGTACAGCGGCTTCTATTTTGCGCCGGCCACCCATGGCGCCGTGCTGGTGTCCGGTCTGCTGCCGTTTGCCACGACGGTGGCGGTGTGGTGGCTGTTGCGGGAGAGGCCGCAGCGCAACCGGGTGATCGGACTGCTGCTGATTGCGGCCGGTGTGATCGGGCTGGGTTACGAAAGCATTCAGGGTGCGCTGGCGTCCGGCGCCTTCAGCGTGTTGCGGGGCGATCTGCTGTTTGTCGGGGCCAGTCTCAGCTGGGCGCTGTTCACCGCGTTGATCCGCTACTGGAACGGCCGCGCCTTTGACGTGATGCTGGGCGTGGTGGCGATGTCGGCGCTGCTTTACCTGCCGGTGTATGTCCTGTTCCTGCCGAAAAACCTGCTGGCGGCGCCGCTGCACGAATCGCTCACGCAGGCGTTTTTCCAGGGCGCGATCGTGGTGTGCGTGGCAATGTACACCTTCGCCCGCGCGGTGGAATATCTGGGCGCGAGCCGGGTGGCGGTGCTGATGTCGCTGGTGCCGGCCACCGGGACTGTGCTGGCGGTGCTGCTGCTGGAGGAAACGCTGACTCCGGCGGCGCTGGCGGGGGTGGTGCTGGTGTCACTCGGTGCGTTCGTGGGGGCCTGGGCGTCGGGACCGGCAGCAAGGGTGCCGCCGGCCCGGGAGGATGTTACAGCGCCTTGAATACCTTGCGTGCCGCTGCAATGGTCTGCTCCAGTTCCGCGTCGGTGTGAGCGGCTGACACAAAGCCCGCTTCATACGCGCTCGGCGCCAGATACACACCTTCCTGCAGCATGCCGTGATAGAACTTCTGGAAGCGGGCGATATCGCAACGGGTGACCTGGGCGAAGCGGCTGATGTTTTTCTCGTCGCTGAAGAAAAAGCCGAACATGCCGCCGACCTGATTGGTGGTGAGCGGAATACCCGCTTCCTGCGCGGCACTGCGCAATCCCGCCATCAGCTTTTCCGTTTTCTGCGTCAGGGCTTCATAAAATCCAGGCTGGGACACTGCATCCAGCATCGCCAGACCCGCCGCCATCGCCACCGGATTGCCCGACAGCGTGCCGGCCTGATACACCGGTCCGGTCGGCGCAATCTTTTCCATGATCTGGCGCTTGCCGCCAAACGCACCCACTGGCATGCCGCCGCCAATCACCTTGCCCAGAGTGGTCAGGTCGGGCTGGATGTTGTAGTAGCCCTGCGCACCCTGCAGGCCGACGCGGAAGCCGGTCATCACCTCATCCAGAATCAGCACCGCGCCGGACTGGTCGCACACTTCCCGCAGGCATTCCAGAAAACCCTTTTCCGGCGGAATGCAGTTCATGTTGCCCGCCACCGGCTCGACGATGATGCAGGCGATCTGGCTGCCCATGGCGGAAAACAGTTCCCGCACCTGCGCCGCGTTGTTGTATTCCAGTGTCAGTGTGTGCTCGGCCAGGCTGGCGGGTACGCCGGGGGAGTTGGGCACGCCCAGTGTCAGGGCGCCGGAGCCGGCTTTCACCAGCAGGGAATCGGCGTGGCCGTGGTAGCAGCCTTCGAATTTCACGATCTTGTCGCGACCGGTGTAGCCACGGGCCAGCCGGATGGCGGACATGGTGGCCTCGGTGCCGGAGCTGACCATGCGCACCATGTCCATGCCGGGGAAGATCGAGCAGACGCGGTTGGCCATTTCCACTTCGATGGCGGTGGGGGCGCCGAAACTCAGGCCGCGCGCGGCGGCGTCCTGCACGGCTTTGACGATGGCCGGATTGCAGTGTCCCAGGATCATCGGGCCCCACGAGCCGACATAGTCGATGTAGCGGCGGTCGTCTTCGTCCACCAGCCAGGCGCCGTTACCGGCCTTGAAGAAAATAGGCGAGCCGCCGACGCCCCGGAATGCGCGCACGGGGCTGTTCACGCCACCGGGAATGTGTTGTTGGGCAGCAGCAAACAGGGTTTCGGAACGGGTCATCGGGACGGGTCCTTTTGCGAAGGGGTCAATGCGAATGTCAATGCGAATGTCAATGCGAAAACAACGTTGAAAACTGCCGGCAGCGGGTCTCGATATCGGGGACGCCAAACACGTCATTCACCACCGCCAGCATGGCAAAACCGGCGGCCAGCAATGGGGCCGCATTATTCAGCGTAATACCGCCGATGGCAACGGTGGGCACCGGGCAGGCGCGGACGAACTCCCCGATCGCGGCCAGGTCTGCGGGAGGCGCGTCCGGCTTGGTGGAGGAGGGAAAAAAGCGGCCGAACGCCAGGTAGTCCGCGCCATCCGCCAGCGCCTGTTCTGCCAGTGTCACGGAGCCATGACAGGTGGCGCCGATGATGCAGTCCGCACCCAGTAAATCCCGCGCCTGCGGTAGCGTCATGTCGTCCTGCCCCAGATGCACGCCGTCGGCCTGCACTGCGCGGCACAGCTCTGCATCGTCGTTGATGATCAGCAGGGCGTCGTGCTGCGCGGTCAGTTCCCGCAGCTGCTGCGCCAGCCGTAAGCGCAGGGCGGAATCCCGTGACTTGTCCCGCAGCTGGATGATGCGGGCGCCACCGGCCAGCGCGGCCTGTACCTGCTGCAGCATCGTGTCCGGCGGCGTCAGTTTCGGGTCGGTGATGGCATAGAGTCCACGCAGGATTTTTCCCGCCGGCAGGGTGTCGCTGGCTCGCACTCAGTCCACCTGTTCCTGCTGGTTGCACCAGGCCAGCCGGTTGGGAATCAGTTGTCCCATGCCGAGCCGGCGCGCGTGAGCCACGGTCCGCGCGGTGTAGGCCTGCGCATCGCGAATGGCGGCGGGGATCGGGGCACCGTGTGCGACATAGCCGGCAATCGCGGAGGCCAGCGTGCAGCCGGTGCCGTGGAATTCCCCTGGCAGGCGGGTCTGCGTGTATTCCTCGATGAACTGGCGATGGCCCCACAGGCGATTGACGATGGCGCTGGTGTTTTCGTGGCCGCCGGTGATGAACACGTATTCCGCGCCGTGGGCCATGAACTGCTGGGCGCAGGCTTCCAGCGTGTCGGCGTCGCTGCACAGGGCGCGGGCCTCCACCGAATTGGGCGTGATCACCGTGGTCAGCGGCACTACCAGTTCCATCAGGGCCTGTCCCAGATTCTCCCGCGCCAGCGAACCGCCGCCGCCGCCCGCCAGTACCGGGTCGAAAATCACCGGCAACTCCGGGTAGTCCTGCAGCAGGGTGTGAATGGCCTCGGCATTTTCCACGCTGGCGGTCATGCCGATCTTGAAGGCCGCCACCGGCATGTCCTCCAGCACGGCGCGGGCCTGCTCAATGAGGAAGGTGGCGGGCACCGGCTGGAAGTCCTTCACGCTCACGCTGTCCTGGGCGGTGAGGGCGGTGATGACGGTGCAGGGATGGCAGCCGAGGCTGGTGAGGGCTTCGATGTCGGCCTGGATGCCGGCGCCGCCGCTGGGGTCGTGGCCAGCCAGTACCAGCACGATGGGCGGGTTGGAGGGCGTAGGTCGGGGCTGCATGGGCGTCTCCTGACAGGCGGAATCCGCCCATCATAGTCCAGTCATCCGGGAAACCCCAGCGCCGGCGCGGGCCTGCCAGTCCCGGTGCTGGCGCTCCCGCCGAAGGGGTATTGGCGGAACCTTCCGGTGACAAAATTGCCTCAATCGCAGCGTGTGCCTTGCCCAGCGTGTATAATTCCGGCCGGACGTTTTTGGCCTGATTAAAGCTTGTACAGGCCGTTTGGATTCACCCCGCCAGTGGTATCAGAATGACAAGTAATAACGTTATGTTCTCGCTCACCATCAACCCGCGTTTCTGCGACACCGACGCGCTGGGGCACATCAACAACACCGTGCTGCCGGTCTGGTTCCTGGAGGGGCGTGAATCCATCCTGCGCATCTTCAATCCCAGCCTTTCCACCGAGGAAGTGAGCCTGGTACTGGTGAAGCTGGAGCTGGAATACCTGGAGGAAATGTTCTTCGGCAAGCCGGTGGAAATCCGCACCTATGTGCTGCGCATCGGTACCTCGTCGGTGCTGGTGGGGCAGGAGGCCTGGCAGGACGGCAAGCTGTGCGCCACCGGCTCGGCCACCATGGTGAATTTCGACAAGCACTCGCGCAAATCCGTCCCCATTCCCGCCGACATCCGCAAGAAACTGTCCGAACACCTGCTGGAACAGGATCGCTGAGAGGTTCCCGATGACCCAACCCGTTGTTGTGCATCAACCCGACCAACACCGCTTCGTCTGCGACACCGGCAAGGGCGAGGCGGAAATGACCTACCGCCTCATCGGCACCACCATCGACTTCAACCACACCTTTGTGCCGGGCACGGCCCGCGGCCTGGGCATCGCGGCGCTGCTGGTGGATGCCGGCGTGGAGTGGGCCCGTGCCCAGGGCTTTACCATCAAGGCGTCCTGCTCCTACGTGCACAAGTATCTGCGCCTGGGCTGACGGCCCATTTCCGGTGGCCTGCGCCATTGTCGCGGGCACCGGAACCGGCTCACAGTCCTGTCCTTCCTCCCCGCCTTTCCCCTCCGCCCCTCAGGGCGTGCACTATACTTTCAGCGTTCGCACGGGTCGTCGCGTAGACGTGACTGCGTGGTCTGTATGTTGCCGGATCAACGGTTTACAAAATGAATCAATTGCCTCATATATTGGAAACCGGCGTTTCGGCACACTCGGATGAACGAGTAGTCACGGAGCGCAGAGGCGCACCGCACAAGACGATCCATAACAGCGCACTCCGATGAATGTTGTACAGGGGGTAGTGAATGAAGCGAGCTTTGAAGGCCTGTCTGGAGGCAATGCAAAACGCCGAGGACTATACGGCCTGGAGCGATGCTGCAAAGGAATATGACCGTCTTTCCGGCACGGAAGAGTGGAAAGAAGAAGACGCGTCACCGCATTACGACTACAAGATGATCCGCCTGCGGTTCAATGAACTGCGCACCGCCCGTGACCGTGGCGATGTCAACCAGCTGGCGTTCTATATCAACGAAGGGCTGCACGGCAACCTGGGCCGGATCGCCAATCCCCTGCTGTACGATTACAGCTATTTCGGCACCAAGAAACTCATCACCGATTATCTCGCCGAAGTCTGCACCAGCCTGCGCTGGATCGCGGAAGGTGAATTTCCCAATTTCTCGTTTGTGCAGAAGCTCGAATTTTTCGAGCGCACCCAGCAGGCGTTTGGCCAGTCGGCGCTGATGCTCAGTGGTGGCGCGGCGCTCGGTCTGTTCCATCTGGGCGTGCTGAAATCCATGTGGGAAAGCGGCCTGCTGCCCAACATCATTTCCGGTTCCAGTGCCGGCTCGATCATGGCGTCGGTGGTGGCGACCCACACCGATGACGAACTCAAGCAGATGCTCGATCCCGAATACATTTTCGTGGAAGCGTTCCGTCTGACCGGCTGGCGCAGCACGCTGCGCGGCAAGGGCCTGCTGGACCCGGCGCAGCTGGAACTGGCGCTGGAACGCAACGTGAAGGACATGACGTTCGAGGAAGCGTATCGCCACACCGGACGCCGCATCAACATCACGGTGTCGCCGGCCGATCCGCACCAGGAATCACGGTTGCTGAATGCGGTGACGTCGCCGCACGTACTGATCCGCAAGGCCTCGCTGGCGTCCTGCGCCATTCCCTACGTGTATCCGCCGGTGATGCTGTGGGCGAAGAACATCAATGGCGAAAAGGTGCCGTACATTCCGTCGCGGCAGTGGGTGGACGGCTCCATCAAGAACGATCTGCCGATCCAGCGGCTGGCGCGGATTTACGGCGTCAACCACTCCATCGTCAGCCAGACCAATCCGCATGTGGTGCCGTTCCTGTCCCGCGCCGAGACCGAGCGCAACTTCGGCACCTATCTGAAAGACATGGTGGTGAACAACCTGCGCTACAACATCAATCACGGTCTGGATTACGCCAAGAACAGGATCACCAACCCGAGCGCCGCGCTGCTGGTGGACAAGGTGCATTCGATGTTGACGCAGAAGTATCAGGGCGACATCAACATCGTGCCGCCGCGGCAGCCGGGCAACGTGTTCCGCATCCTGCAGAATGCCACGCCGGCCGATGTGGCGCGTTTCATCCGCAACGGTGAAACCAGCACCTGGCCGAAGATGGAGCTGATCCGCAATTCCACCTGCATCAGCCGCACCATCAACGAGTGTCTGGTGCAGCTGAAGGCGGAAGAAGAACGCGAGCTGGTGGAGTTTTCCCAGGCGGCGCAGCGGGCGTAACTTTCGTGCAATCCAGGCGGTGATGCGCGGCGCTCGCGTTATCCCGCCACAAAAAAAGCCGGCGACTGTGTGAAGGTCGCCGGCTTTTTTGTTGTTCTTTGCAGGGATGTCTTTGCGTAGAGGCATCCTTGCTTCAATACGGCCAGTTCTGATCCTTTTTCTTTTTGGTCTTGTCGGAATCGTCGCCGTCTTTTTTGCCGGCGGTTTTCCAGAACGGAATCAGCCGGGTCAGGTCGCGCACCGATTCCACGCTGTCAGTCAGGCCGGACACGCGCTCGGTGACCATGCGCACTTCGTCCACGTTCTCTGCAATGCGAAAGACCACGATGTAGAACTCCATCAGCGCACGGGTGATGGTGGCGACGGTGATGAAGCCGATCGGGCCGGCGACGAACAGATAGAACAGGCCGCGCCACCAGGCGGTGAAAAAAGCCTCGGCGGTGAGATAGATCACGGCGATGAAGGTTGACGCCAGAATCACGCCGTACAGCACGGGAAACAGCTGCACGGTGATGAATTTGGAGAAGGAAAAATCGAACAGGGTGGTGAAGAACAGGCGGCTGGTCTGGCGGGTGCGCTGCCAGGCGCTGCGACGGGTGTCGGTGTCGCGGTTCGTTCCGTTGAATGGTTCCGTCATCTGACTGCTTCCTGACAGGCTGATAAAAAAGTGCTGCCGGCAACCTTACAAGAGAAACCGGCGGCAATGGAATAGCGAATTGCGTGGTGTGCAGGCCAGTGGGTGCCCGCTTACGGCGGTGGCGCCAGTTGACGCAGGTGCCGGCTGAGCCAGATCAGTGTGCCGACTCCTGCCACCAGGTTGGCCATGGCCACGCCGGCATACAGTCCGGGCGTGTCGTACAGCCTGCCGCCCAGCCAGGCCAGCGGCACTGCCAGCGCAAACAGGCGCAGCGCGCTGATTACGGTGCCGTACACCGGCCGGTGCAGTGCATTGAGGGTGGAAC
Organism: uncultured Moraxellaceae bacterium; assembly: GCA_964491665.1. GTDB lineage: Bacteria > Pseudomonadota > Gammaproteobacteria > Pseudomonadales > Ketobacteraceae > Ch67. The sequence continues at coordinate 49,366 of CAZBII010000002.1, read as the reverse complement.
AGCTGAGCATGACGATTCCCTGGAAGGCGTAGCTCGCCGGCACCAGCCACAGATACCAGACGATGGCGGTGCGGGTTTCCGGTTCGTCGGTGAACAGTCCGGCCAGCCAGTCGCCGCCGAGGAAAAACAGCAGCGCCATGCACAGTTCCCAGCCGGCGGTGAACAGCAGTGCGCTTTTCACGGCGGTGCGGATGCGGTCGATCTGGCCGGCACCATAGTTCTGTCCCACAAAGGGAGTCAGCGCAGATGACAGCGCCATGATCACTACCAGCGCCAGCGCTTCCAGTCGCGTGCCCACACCATAACCGGCCACCGTGTGCGCACCTTCGCGTGCGGCCATCGCGGTCAGCACGGAAGCCGCCAGCGGCGTCATCAGGTTGGTGGTGGTGGCCGGGATCGCCACTTTCAGGATCAGGCGCCAGTGCGCCAGTTTCGGTCCCAGCAGGTCGCGCAGGTGCATCAGTTCCAGCCGTTTCACCAGCACATACAGCACGGCGGCGCTGGCCAGCAGCCACGACAGCAGCGTCGCAATCACCGCGCCCTTGATGCCCATTTCCGGAAACGGGCCCAGACCGAAAATCAGCAGCGGGTCCATGATGCCGTTGCACAGGCCGGCGATGGTCATGATCACGCTGGGGGTGCGCGTGTCGCCGGTGGCGCGGATCACGCTGTTGCCCACCATGGGAATCACCAGCAGGAAAAAGCCGGCGTACCAGAGTTCCATGTATTCGCGGATCAGTTCGATGGTGGCGGAATCGGCGCCCAGCAGGCGGAACAGCGGGTCCAGCGTGAGAATGCCCAGCAGGCCGGCGGGAATCGCGATGGTTACTGCCAGCATCAGTGCGTGTGCGGCGGTGCGGCGGGCCTCGGCCATGTCGCCGCGTCCGATGCGGGAGGAAATATGGATCGCCGTGCCGATGCCCATGCCCATGGAAATGTTCATCAGCACGTTGCAGACCGGAAAGGTGAAGCTGACAGCGGCCAGTTCGGCTGGCCCCATCAGCCCGATGAAGTAGGTGTCGGCCAGATTGAAGAACAGGATGGCGACGATGCCGATCACCGTCGGCACCGTCAGGCGGGTCAGGGTGGAGCCAATGGGGGCGGTCAGCAGGTCCGTGCGGGCGTCGCGGCGCATTCAACTCACAGGGGGGGCAGGGAAAGGGCTGCATTATCCCACAGCCCCTGCGCCGCTGCCGCAAAAAATCAGTCCACGATGAAACTGGTGAACAGCACTTCCTGCACGTCGGCGGCTTCGCTTTCGGTCTGCAGCACGCTGATCACTTCCTGCAGGGCTTCTTCTTTCAGATGCTGGCGGCCTTCGGGAGAATTGAGGGATTCCTCGCTCTGGCGGCTGAACAGCATCACCAGATTGTTGCGGATGAAGGGCAGGTGATATTTGATCGCCTCGGCGGTGGCGGAGCCTTTCACTTTCAGGCTGACATCGGCCTTCAGGAAACGGATCTTGGGTGCCTGGAAGTTGGTGACGAATGCGGGGGCCAGTTCCACATAGGCGATGCCATTGGGGTCTTCGCTCTCCTTGGAGCCGCCGCCACTGGCAAGAACGGGAGAGGCCACAGCCATGGCCAGCAGAACCGGGATCGCACTGAACAGCTTTTTCATGTCGGTCAAACCTGTCTGGGAATGGTGGAATGCGGGTACCTGAAAAGGATAGTTCGGGCGGAGGAAATTGCCGGGATAATTTCGGTACCGGCGCACATCCCGGACAGTCGGGAAAAACCCGCGTTGTTTCAGGTGGTTGCCGGCATTTTATGAGGCGTCGCGTTCATATCCGGCGGCAAGGGTTTATACTCCCGCACCATGCAATTCCAGACCTTTCTGTTCACTTCCTTGACTCTGCAGCTGGCGTGGGTATTCGCAGGCGGACTGCTGCTGGCGGCCCTGTACCTGGCACCCTGGCGCCAGCTGCTGGCGGTGCCGCTGCGCCAGCACGCGCTGTTCGCGGCCATCGTGGTGCTGGGGCTGATCTGGTCGTTCCGCTTTGAAGTGGTGACCGGCTTTCACTGCCACCCGTTTCTGATGACCACGCTCACCCTGGTGTTTGGCTGGTGTTTCGCGCTGCTGTGCGGGGCGTTGGTGGCACTGCTGGTGGCGCTGGTGGGGCATGCCGACCTGCAGGCGCTGCCGCTGGACTGGCTGCTGACGGTGGCACTGCCGGTGTCACTGGCCTATGGCCTGATGCGGCTGCAGTACCTGCTGCCCATGCGCAACCTGTTTTTCTACATTCTCGGGCTGGGTTTCTTCGGCACCATCGCCATTACCCTGCTGACCTGCACCGTGGTGTGGCTGCTGCTGGCTGCCACGCAAACCAGTGCCTTCATGGAAATCTTCTGGGACCGCGCCGCTGTCGTGGTGCCGCTACTGTATGCGGAAGGCTTCCTCAATGGGGTGCTGGTAACGTCCATCACCGTCTTCCTGCCGGATCTGGTGAAAACCTTCGACGACCGCCATTTCATGGAAGACAGCAACCGGCGCTGACGGTCCTGTTGCCGTTGTGAAAACCTTCCCGGAAATCGTTTGACCTCCTCCATCCGTTTCGCAATCATTGGGCGAAATAACCCTTGCCTGATTTTGCCGAACGGACCGCCCGCCATGAGAACGATCCACAAGTTTGAAATCGCCCTCAACAAGGAAATCCAGTCCATCGACATGCTGGAACCGCCCACCTACCTGCATGTGGAATACATGCTGCACAAGCGCAGCATTTTCCTCTGGGCCGAAGTCCCCGCCGACCTTACCGTGCGCAAGCAGATCCGCCGCTTCCGCATCTTCTCCACTGGCGATGGCATCCCTGACAGTGCCCGTTACATCGGCACCTGCGTCGACCTGCATCTGCCCGAGTCCTATCACGTCTACGAATTGCTGGAGTGATATCCTATAATCTTTCCTTGAAGGGGCTTAGGCCCCTTTTTTTGCACCGCAGCCCACACAGGACGCCTTCATGAGCCAACCGCAAACCCTCGGCAAATACCAGATTCAGGGCATTCTGGGGAAAGGCGCCATGGGCGTGGTGTACCGCGGTTTCGATCCCAACATTGCCCGTCCGGTGGCGATCAAGACGATCCATGCCTCGCTGCTGGATACCGACATGGGGCGCGAGCTGCTCAACCGGTTCCGCAACGAGGCGCAGGCGGTGGGGCGGCTCAATCACGCCAACATCGTCGCCATCTACGAATTCGACCAGGATCACGGCACACCCTATTTCGTCATGGAATATGTGGAAGGCCACGACCTGAAAACCCTGCAGAAGGATGGCCGCAAGTTCACGCCGGAAGAGGCGGTGAACATTGTCAGCGCCGTGCTCAGCGCGCTGGCCTACACCCACCAGCTGGGCATCGTGCACCGCGACATCAAGCCGGCCAACATCTTCATCACCCACAACAACCTGATCAAGCTGGCGGACTTCGGCATCGCCCGGGTCGACAACGCCGAACTGACCCAGATGGGCAGCGTGCTGGGCACGCCGTCGTACATGTCGCCGGAGCAGTGCAAGGGCATGAAGGTGGATGCCCGCAGCGACCTGTTTTCCACCGGCGTGGTGCTGTACGAACTGTTGGTGGGACGCAAGCCGTTCGGCGGCGAGAACACCCACGCCATCATGCACAGCGTGCTGTCGGCGGAGCCGGCGCGTCCGTCGTCCCACGACAAGGCGGTGCCGAAGGAATTCGACGACGTCATCAAAAAGGCGCTGGCGAAAAAGGTGGAGGACCGCTTCCAGACGGCGGAAGCCTTTCGCGAGGCGCTGCAGCAGATCATCGCGCCGCAGAAGAGTGCTGGCACCGGCCGCAAGTGGGTGGCCGCTGCCGCGCTGGTGGCGTTGCTGGGCGCGTCGGTGGCCGGTGGCATGTGGTACAAGAAACAGCAGGACGAGCGTTTTGCGCAGCCGGTGGTCACCGCCAGTCAGAATGGCGGCGCGGCGGGTGGCGGGACTGGCCCCGTGCTGTCCGCCGAGGCCCAGGCCAAGATCGAGCGTCTGCTGGGTGTGGCCGAGGCGCACTTCAAGGGCGGGCGGCTGGTGTCACCGCAGGGCAGCAATGCCTACGAGGCGTATCAGCTGGTGCTCGCCACCGATCCCAACAATGAAAAGGCCCTGCAGGGCATCAGCGACGTGAAGAACCGTTTCTTCAAGCGGGCGCAGTTGCTGGCGGTGGAGGGTCAGCGTGAGGATGTGGAGAAGCATCTGGCGCTGGCCGAGAAGCTGTTCCCCAATGACGACCGGGTGGAACTGCTCAGGAACCGTTTGACGGAGCAGTAGCGCTCGCCGACCGGATGGCGTCCGGTTGCAGCACCTCAAAGGCCGCGTCCAGATGTTGCTGCGCGGCTTCCCACTGGCCCTGGCTGCGGGCCTGATCCGACAACTTCAGATGGGCATCCTTGAGCAGGATGCGGGCTTCCAGGACGCGCGCATCGTCCGCAAAACGGCGTTCCAGCGTGCGGAAGGCGGCGTGCGCGCTGGCGGGATCGTCGGCGGGCAGCAGCTGTCCGGTGCCGATGCGATCGCGGACACGTTGCAGCAGGGCGGAGGCGTCCAGGCTGTTCAGGTCGGGCAGGGGCGCGGGTTCTTCACCGGCGGTGGTAGTCAGATTGGCGATGACGTTGTCCTGTGCCGGCTGGACCGGTGCGGAGCCAGTGCTTTCCGCCGCACGCAATGCGCTGTTGTCCTGGCTGCTGTCACCGATGCTGGCTGTGGGCGCTTCCCGCAACAGCTGATTGACTGCGGCCGGATTCGCTGCACTCACTTCGCTCTGGTTGCTGCTTGTTGGCGCCGGTTCTGCTGGTGTTGAGTGCTGCACCAACTGTTTCAGCAGCACCCCGCCGAGGGCCGCCAGTACTACCAGCGCACAGCCTCCGGCAATCAGCGGCAGACGGGACAGGCGCCGGGAAGGCGCGGTAGCGCGGGCGGGTGCCGGCGCAGGCTGGCGCTCCGGATTGAACGAGGTGGCGGCGTCATGGAAGCCGGCGTGGTCACTGCGTTCGGCCAGCGGAGTCGGGTCCACTGGCAGGGCAATCTGGGTGGCGGCCTGGGCAATCACGGTGGCATCGGGATGCACGGCGCGGGTTGCCGCCGCAGTGGCTTCCTGTGCGGCAACCAGGGTCATTTCCTGGGGCGAAACCGCAGACGGGGGTGGCACCGGGGAAGATACCGCATGCTGATCGGGTCGTGGTGTGGCTGCCAGTGCCGGGCTGTCCGCAATCACGGTGGCGTCGTCTGGTCCTGCCTTGCCCTGCCCGTTCTTCAGCGCGATCTCCACTTCCTTGCGCAGCAGCAGGAAATCGGTGACCGGGATGGGATGTTCGTACTGGGCCTGGTCCAGCCAGTGCAGCAGGTGGCCACGGCGCACCGGTTCCTGATCGAACACCTGCATCAGAAACGACTGCAGCAGGGCAAAGTCCTTCTTGCCCTGACGGTAGTCTTCAAACCAGGCTGACAGTGTGCGGGTGGTCATTCCTCAAATCCTGCTTGATCCTGCGATTACGGCCGCCGTCATCCTGACTTGCGGCCGTTGAAGAAAAATTCCCCGGCTTCATGCCCGGCATAACGGGCCGGTGCATATTCGGGGGTCTGACGGGTGTTCAGCTGTTTGGCGCGGGCCTGCACCCTGGTCAGCACATCCCGGTACAGGGAGTGGCCGTCCATGATACCGCTATTTTGCCGCAGCGACTCCAGGAATGCCCGCGAGAACAGGGAATGGCCGTCGCCACCACCATCCATGACCGGCGCCACGCCACCGGAGGTCAGCACCATGCGGGCGCGGGCCTTGAGCATGGCGGCAATCCACTCGCGCTGCATCTCGTCGGAAATGGATTCGTCCACCCGGGGCAGGGCCGCCACCGACAGGGTGCCGGCATAGCAGGAGTCCGCCACCACCATCACATGGTTGGACTTGAGGGTGTTGAGGATGTCGGAAATGGCGACGTTGGACAGCCAGTTGCGCGGGTTGTCCTGCTCGGCGTCCACCGGCAGCCAGAAGCCCTTGTTGGCGGTTTCATCCACTTCGCCGTGGCCGGCATAGTAGATCAGCAGGTTGTCGTTCTCGGTGAGCTTTTCCCGCAGGCTGTTCAGCGCCGCCAGGATGTCGTAGCGGGTGGCATTGGTCAGCAGGGTGGTGTTGAAACCGTATTTCTCCTGCAGGACTTTCTGGGTTTCCTTCGCGTCGTTGATGGCGGTTTCCAGCTTCGGATACTGCTTGTAGTCGTTGTTGCCGATGATCAGGGCGTAGTAGTTGCCCAGCTTCAGGTCAGACGGGACGGCCTGGGCGGTCTGGGTGGAGGTTTTGGGGCGGATTTCCGGCGCCAGCTGCTCCGGCAGCACGGTGAAGTTGAAGGTGACGGTCTGGTTGTTCTTGTCGATGGCTTCCAGCTTCACGTTGGCTTTCTTGCCGTCCACCGGCACGGTGACCCAGAACAGGTTGTACTCGTCCACGGTCTGCGCCACGCCGTTCACCTTGAAGCTCTTCAGCCCCTGCGGTGCCTTGATCTTGCCGACGATTTCCTTCTCCTTCACCGCGTTTTCCACCGGGATGGAGGGCAGGCCGCGCATCAGGGTCATGGGCGGATCGATGATTTCGATGGACGGCATGCTGGACGCGCTGGCCACCAGATTCTCGGTCTGCGAGATGGCCTGGTTGGTGCTGCTGATCTGGTTGTCGAACTGCTTGGCCTGCTCGTTCAGGTTGGCCAGCTGCTTGCGCTGGTCTTCCACTTCGGTCTGGGCCTTCTGCAGTTCGGCGCGCAGCTGGGCGATCAGGGCGCTGCTCTGCTGGTGGATGGCCTTGGATTCCTGGGCATACAGCGCCAGTTCGGCATCTTTCTGGGTTTTCTGGGCGGAGGCCAGGGCCTGCTTGCGCTGACCCAGTTCCTGCTGGGTTTTCACCAGTTGCGACTGGGCGGCGGCCAGCTGTTCATTCTTGAACGCCACTTCGTCCTTCAGTTTGGTGAGTTCCTGCTGCGAGACGGCGTGGGCTTCCACGGTGGAGGCGTACAGCAGGTTGTCGGCTTCCAGACCGGCGGCCATGCGGTACAGGTTCAGGGCCTTGGCCTTGTCGGGCGCCACGCCCAAGCCTTTTTCGTACAGGTTGCCGAGGTTGATCTGGGCGCGGGAGTTTTTCTGCTCGGCGGCTTTCGTGTACCACAGGGCGGCGGCCTGGTAATCCGGTTTCAGACCAAGTCCCTTTTCATATATCTCGCCGACGTAGGTTTGCGCTTCCGCATCGCCGGCCTGGGCCTGGGGCAGCCAGATCTTCAGGGCGGTGGCGTAGTCGGCGCGGTCGAAGGAGACATATTCGCCGCCGCGGATTTCGCAGTCAGTGGCGGTGGTCTTGATGGGGCGGCGGGCGGTGAGATAGGTGGTGTAGGTGCCCAGTTTCTTCACCTGGCCGGGCAGCAGACAGTCGATGATCATCAGGTCGTCGGCATTTTTCGATTCCGGCGCGGTGGCGCTGGCGCCGCTGCCGGAAGGTGCTTCGGGAGTGGCGCAGGCGCTCAGCAGAACCGCCAGAAAACCCAGGGTGAAGCCCGACGCTTTCAGATTCAAGCGCTGAAGGATGTCCATGTATGCACCTCATGATGGTTATTCAACACAGTATATTCGTCTGGCGCTGTTTCACCGCGTAACTTTTCCACAATCCCGCTGCCTACATCCTGCCCTCAGGGCGCCGGGCAGGGCGGGATTTCCAGCTGCTCCAGCCAGGGGGGAAACCAGTCCGGCCAGATGCGGTTGTGGTCCGCTTCTGTTACCTGATCATAATAGGCGGCGGATTGGCGGAGGCTAAATTCCTGAATCCACTCGGCTTTGATTTCGGTGTCCTGACCGCCGGCCAGATGCCACTGGTGAATCCGCGCGGGCAGGGGCGGCTGCCGCGACGGGTCCAGTGACGGAGTCAAAGGAGTATAACCGTGGGCTTCGGTCCATGCCGCCACATCCAGATTGCCGGCCAGGGTGATGACGGCACAGGTGCGGGGCAGGCGGGGAGCCAGCAGCACTGCCAGGGTGGCGCCGCCACTGTGGCCGATCAGCACCAGTTCGTCCTGCGGGCAGACCTGCGATTGCAGGGCGGCGGTCATGCTGGCGATAGTGTCTTCGCTGTAGCGTTCCAGGGTCCAGCGCACCGGGTTACAGGCGGGGTCGGCGGTATCGAAATAGCAGGGGCGGCCGAGATAGAGCGCCGGCTGCGGGTCCTGCGCCAGCATCTTCAGCAGCATGGGTGCGCGCGGCGTCGGGTCGGAGGCAGGATGGCCCAGCGCAGTGACGGCCTGACCGTCGCCCTCGATATACACATGCCAGCGGATTGGGGCTGTCTGCTGGCGGGCCGTATGCCCGGCAACATTCAGCAGGACGCGATGGCGGAAAATGCTGCCCTGCACCAGCGTATCGTCCAGGGCAAAACGGCTCACCAGTGCCTGCCGGGTCTGGCAGCCTCCCAGAAGCAGCAGCGTTATCAGCAGGAGCAGCCCTGGTCTGGCGATTCGGTGCCGTGGCAAATGATTTACTCTGCGCAAGTGATGTCCGTTGTGTTGGCCAGTCGGTCGGCACTGATAATGGATAAAGAGCCTCGGCATGGCAAATGGCGCGCGGTTCTGCAAACGCGAAACCGGTTGGCTGATTTGGAGTCTGCTGACTGGCGGTAGCGGTGGATGGTGTTAACATAGCCACTTTGATCACTGGCTGAACGACCTTGAATTGCCAGACAATTCCGGATCTGCGGCGCAATTTTCAGTTGCCGCATTTCCCCGGCTATAGTTGAAGGGATACACACACTTGCCGGCGTTTCCCCGAATCCAACGATCCAGTGCAGAACGAGTAGAAGAACGGATGGTGCAGACCCATTGGCTCAGCAGCGCTGCCACCCATTGCGGGGCGGTGAGAAACATGAACGAGGATGCTTTTCTCAACCGCCACAACGACGGTCTTTGGGTAGTGGCTGACGGCATGGGTGGTCATGATGCGGGCGAAGTGGCTAGCGCCATGATCACCGCCACGCTGGCCCGCGTTGATGTCGAACAGCCGCTACCGGATGTGGTGGACGCACTGGAAGATTCCCTGCTCGACGTGCACCAGAAAATCCGCACCTATTCCCGCACCCATTGCGAAGGCCGCACCATGGGCAGCACGGTGGTGAGCCTGTTGGTGCGCGAGTCCGTGGGCGTGTGCCTGTGGGCCGGCGATTCCCGTCTGTATCGGTACCGCGATCACAAGCTGCAGAAAGTGTCCGACGATCATAGCCAGGTAAACGAGATGCTGGCACGCGGCATGATCACGCCGGAAGAAGCCCGCAATCATCCCGCCTCCAACGTCATTACCCGCGCAGTGGGCGCCAGCGAGACCCTGTATGTGGACGTGACGCTGGTGGAATTGCGCAAGGGCGATGTTTACCTGCTGTGCAGTGATGGCTTGTACGGTGCCCTCAGCGAAGGCAAGATGGTGCATCATCTGAAAAATCCCGATGTGGAAGCCTGTACCCGCGCCCTGATCGAGGACGCGCTCAAGGCCGGCGCGCGGGACAACGTCACTGTGGTCACGGTACAAATCCAATAATGATGAACGCCGATCTGGAAACCCAATGCGCGCAGGAAATCCGTGAGCTGGCCCGCCAGTATTGCGATGGCGCGTTCAACAAGGGTGAGTACCGGCGTCGTCGCCGCGACGTGCTGCTGCGCTGTGTGAGCGAGGATTTTCCGGCACTGGTGCACTCCGTCGAGGAGGAGCCGCTTCCGGCTGTGCCTGCGCCAAAGACGCCGCCATTGTCGGGCATGCATTTCGCGATGGCACTGGCGTCACTGCTGGTCCTGGGCCTGATGGGATTTCTTTTCTACAGCATCAGCTGACGGGAAGCCTGCACATGGATGATCGCATTCAAGTCTGGCAGGGCGACATTACCCGGTTGCAGGTGGATGCCATCGTCAATGCCGCCAACAACCAGCTGGCCGGCGGCAGTGGCGTCGATGGTGCCATTCACCGGGCTGCCGGGCGGGATCTGTTGCAGGCTGCCTGTCGTCGCATCGGTTACTGCGCCACCGGGCAGGCGGTCGTCACGCCCGGATTCAATCTCCCCTCCCGTTTCATTTTTCATACTGTAGGCCCGGTGTGGCGCGGCGGTATTGCCGGCGAGCCGGACTTGCTGCGTTCCTGTTACCGCGCCTGCATGACGCTGGCCGCGCAGGAGGATGTGCAGTCCATTGCCTTTCCGGCGATCAGTTGTGGGGTGTACGGCTATCCGGCGGACGCGGCGGTGACGATTGCGGTGGATGAGGTGGCGCACTGTCTGGGGCAGTTTGCGCAGATCAGTCAGGTGGTGTTTGCCTGCTTTGACGCGGCCATGGCAGACCTGTACCGGGCTGCGCTGGGGAATCGCTGAGGCCGCCGGCCATATCCGTTGCGATCAGGCGGCGGAGTTTGCAGACCGGCTCAGATCGAGATACTGCTTGCCCCACAGCTTGATGGGGCGACGGGTAGGGAAGCGCGAATAGTTCAGCGGACTGGGGCGCGGCTCCTGGCGCACGTGCAGGTACCACAGACCCTCATCGAAGAAGCGGAAGCTGATCTTGCGGTCATCGTGGCGGTGCAGCTGGTACACGCCGGGTGTATAGGGCTGGCACAGGTCCAGTTCATCCAGCACGTTCAGTTCCAGATCCAGCAAATAAATATGCAGCACTTCCTCGAACGGATTGTCATCGTCGGTGATCAAAACATAGCGCTGGCCAGTTGCGAACTGGTCCACGAGTTTGCGCCCACGCAGGGTGCGGCCGGTAAGGTGGCCCTGAAGTTTCAGCTGGCAGAATGGGTCCCTGCGGCTGCTGCGTTTGGACTGCACTGAAAAAAGCGATACTTTCTGCATGCGCATAATGGAATTACTGCAGATGGTCGAGGTGGAATCAGGCTATTGATGGCAGTTTACTGGCTATTAATTGAACGGCATAAGACGGATTGAGCGCTCGTTTTGTGTGAAATTCACGGTTTTGGAGGGGGTGGACAGTGGCAACAGCAGAAAAGCCTGATCAGGCAGCGGCGGCAGTGAAGCCCCGCATTCCGAAGGAACTCAAGCGTTTCATCGGCGCCATGCTGCTGATTATCCTGTTTATGGCGGCCGCCTCGGTGGTGGTGGCGCTGGTCTTTGGGCAGTAACGAAGCGGATTCGGCAGATGGAGTCACGGGCAGTGGAAGGGGCTGGATTCAGGCGGAGCCGGTGGCTGGTGTTGCTGGCCTGCGTGCTGCTGTTGCTGAACGGCTGTGCGGTGCGCTTCATCTATAACCAGCTGGACTGGATGGTGCCCTGGTACCTGGACGACTACATCGAACTGGAAGGGCCGCAAAAGGCGTTGTTCAGGGAGCGGCTGGATGCCTATCTGTCCTGGCATCGCAGGCAGCAACTGCCACTATATGCCGATTTTCTGGAGCAGGTGGCAGACCGCGCGGAGCGGGGTCTGAGTCCGGCGGACATTGCCTTCATCCAGACCCGCACCGAGCAGCTTGCGCAGGCCATGATCGACCGTCTGAAGCCGGACATGATGGCGCTGTTTGCCCTGGCCAGCGATGCCCAGGTCAAAGCCCTGTTCAAAAAGTTCGCCGAGGACAATCGCAAGTACCGCAAGGAAAATGTCGATGTCAGTGAAAAGAAACAGCGACGTTTGCGCCAGAAGGAAGTGATCCGTTATGCCGAACGCTGGACTGGCACCCTGACGTCCGTGCAGCGCCAGTTGATCGTGGACTGGTCCGGCCGGTTCGAACTGATGGATGCGGATATTTATGACACCCAGCTGCGCTGGCAGGAGGAATTCCATCGCATCCTGTTGCTGCGGCATGACCGGGCCGCCTACGACGTGGCATTTGCCCGCCTGCTGGATACGCCCGCATTCGGTCGCAGTGAAGAGATGCAGCGCAAACTGGAGTCCAACCAGGCGCTGCTGATCGGCCTGTATCTGGCGCTGGAGCAGAGTCTGGCTGCCGATCAGCGCAAACACATGGTGAACAAGCTGCGCGACTATGCGCAGGATTTTCGTGAACTGGCGCAGGAATGAGCGGGGCCGCAGTCTGCTAAGCTGAGAAGGTGTTGTCCTGCCTCTGGCGCTAGCGGAAATTGCATTATGGCGATGTTCGATCCTACCCGTCCCCCCGCGGACCCGCTGCAATCACCCTGCGTGCGCAATTGTTGTCTGGATGACCGGGATGTCTGTCTGGGCTGTGGGCGGACGCTGGACGAGATCCGTGCCTGGTCCGGGCTCAGCGAATCACAGCGGCGGGATGTGCTGGAAAAGGCCCGCCAGCGCTGTCAGCAACTGCCGGGCTGGCGACATACCTGACGGCACGGCTTACAGCACGCCGTCCTTCGCCCCCTGTTTCAGCACGGCTTCCGTTACACCTTCAATTCCCTTCTTCATGTCCTTCGGCGCGCTGGTGCGGGTGATCACCGACCAGCTCAGCTTGCGGCTGGTGGCGTCGAACAGGTTGGTTTCAATCACGTATTCCAGAATCGGGGCGTAGGTGCCGCCTTCGTGCTGGCCGGTGCTGCTGTAGGCGTAGTAGGTGTCGATGTTGCGAAACAGGCCGTCATCGCCGGCTGCGGCCGGTGCCGGCTGGTAGGCGGCGGCTTTCTGGATGTCGCGAATGCTCGATATGAGCACGGTGGTGATGCCGTTCTGCTCCACAATGGGGATCAGCGCCTCGCGGGTGACCTGGGTGCCATCGGCGATCCAGGTGTTCGAGGCGATCGCCACCAGTCCTTTTTCCTCCAGTGCGGCGACAAATGAATTCTCCACGGCGCGGCGGGTGCTGTCGTTGGCCGCCAGCGCCACCACCAGGATTTTCTGCGCTTTGGGCGGGTGGTAGCCGGGCTGGCGCCAGGCTTCCTGCACCTGGGTGCTGGAGCAGGCCTGCAACAGACTCAATAACAGAAGAAAAATCAGGCGGGTAGCGGCGTTGTTCACGGGGGCAGGGTCCTTGCGGCTGGGGGAAAGGCGCATGGTAGGCGTGCCGGACTGCGGTTGTCGAGTGGTGGGCGCCTGCGCCGGAAAGCGCTGTCACGGTTTGTTCATCAAAGTGTAAAGGTTTCGTCCCGGTGGCGGTCTAGTCTGGCGCAAACCGGGAGGCCATCCATGAGCACTCGATCCGTTCGTGCCGTCTTCATTTCCGACGTCCATCTGGGCACATCCGATTGTCAGGCACAGTATTTGCTGGACTTCCTGCGGAACCATCGCATGGATTTCCTGTATCTGGTAGGTGACATCGTGGATCTGCTCTATATGCGCAAGCGGGTGAACTTCACGGCGCTGCACGAGGATGTGGTGCAGGAGGTTTTGCGACTGGCGCGTCAGGGTACGCGGGTGGTCTACATTCCCGGCAATCACGACGCGCGGCTGCGGCGCTTTTGCGGGGAGAAGTTCTGGGGTGTGGAAGTACACCGGCATCAGGTGCACCAGACGGCGGACGGGCGTCACTTCTTTGTGAGCCACGGCGACGAGTTCGACAGCGTGATGCACGCCGGTGTTTTCTGGAGTCTGGTGGGGGATTTTTCCCACGCGCTGCTGCTGCGGCTGAATACGCTGGTGAACGGGGTGCGCCGGTTTCTGAAATTGCCCTACTGGTCGCTGGCGGGGCACATCAAGAACCGGATTGGCAAGGCGGCGGAATTCATTCGCCGGTTTGAACTGATTGCTGCGCACAAGGCGCGGGAACTGAGTTACGACGGCTACATCTGTGGCCATATCCATCAGAGCGGGATGCGCCGGGTGAACGGTGTTCTGTACTGCAACGATGGAGACTGGGTGGAGCACTGTACGGCGCTGGTGGAAGAGAAAAACGGCCAGTTTGCACTGGTGCACTGGGCGGACCGCAAGGAAGTGCTGCTGCGCGAGCAGGAGCTGGCGGATGACTGGGATGCGCTGCCGCAATCCCCTGTGACGGAAGGAGGAAGGATCTCATGAGCAATCCGGTTTATATCGCCAAACGCAGGGCCGTGCGCTGGGATTATGCATTGTGCCTGATGCTGAACCAGTGGCTGGAGCAGGGGCCGGTGCATCTGTTCTTCAGGGGCGTCAGTCGTCTGGGTGATGGTGTGCTCTGGTACAGCTTCATGCTGTTCCTGCCGGTGTTTCTCGGCAGTCACGGTTTTCTGATCAGCCTGCTGATGTTCGCCATGGCGATGCTGGGGCTGTATGAATACCGCTACATCAAGAAGCGCTCGATGCGGCCGCGTCCGTTCGTGGCGCACCGCAAGATCCGGCAGGGCGCGCGCACGCTGGATGAATACAGTTTTCCGTCGGGTCACACGATGCATGCGGTGGCGTTTGCCGCGCTGCTGACGCAGGCATTTCCCTGGCTGGGCCTGTTGCTGATTCCGTTTGCGCTGCTGACCGGTCTTAGCCGGGTGGTGCTGGGTCTGCACTATCCCAGCGATGTGTTCATGGGTGCGGTGCTGGGCCTGTTCAACGCAACCCTGTTCCTGGCGCTGTTCGGCTCACTGCTCTGATACCGGGGCATTACTCTGAAGAGGTAGAGGCCACACAGTCTGCGTGGACAAGTGGTTTCTATTGATGCAAGGCAATGAAATGACGCGGAACCTGCAGGTACTCTGGGGCCATGTAGATCGAACACTGTGGCAAAGTACCAGGGTGTCCCCAAGAATCTACATATCCCGGTGATGGGGGAGATCAGGCGATCTCCCCTTTTTTTTGGCTGCGTTTTTTCCGCGTATCAATGGCCTGCGTTTTAATGTCCCACGTTCTTCGACACTTCTTCCTTGAAGCCGGTGAGGATTTCCCGCAGGCAGTCGGCCCTGGGTTTTTTCGCATTGCGTTCATACACCGCCGCCGCATGCAGCGCGATCTGGGCCAGTAGCTGGCCGAATTCCCTGGGCATGCCGCCGAGGCTGGTGCTGATAGAGACGTGCTGGTGGCCGTTGACGTCCCAGGCGCGAATCAGTTCATGGGCGTCGGCGGACTGGGCTTCGGGGGGCACGGGCAGGGCGTTGCGATTCTGGGACATGCGGCTTCTCGATGCGTGAGTGGGGACGGGTTGGGATTCAGTGAGTGTAGACGCTGGCGCGCGACTAGCTGTTGTAGCGCAGAAGGTGGCTGATGAAGCGCTCCAGCTGCGCCAGTGACTGCACCGGCTCCGCCCAGGTGCAGTAGGGCCGATAGCGTTTCATTTCGGAATCGCCGCTGCCCCAGCGGGAGCGGTTTTCCGGATTCAGCCAGATCAGCTGGCGGCTGCGGGCGTGGATCTGACGCAGCAGTTCGGTGCGCGGTTCGCCGTAGTTGTTGCGGGCGTCGCCCAGCATGATCACGGTGGTGCGGTTGTCGATCTCGTTCAGGCACAGGTCGGTGAAGGTTTGCAGCGAGCGGCCGTAATCGGTGGAGCCGCCGCCGACCCGTTTCAGCGTGGCGTCGATGGCGTCGTTCAGGTCATGCTGGTCGAACAGTTGCGTGACTTCCACCAGGTTGGAAGAGAAGGCAAAGGCGCGCACGTTTTTCAGCACGTCGGTGAGGCTGTAGAGAAACATCAGCAGGAACTTCGCGTACTGGCTGACCGAGCCGCTGACGTCGCAGATGGCCATGACTTTCGGGCGGTCGATTTTTTTGGTTTTCCAGTGGGTTTCCAGCAGCACGCCGCTGTAGGGAATGTTGCGGCGGATGGTGGTGCGCACGTCGAGCTTGCCGCGCTGGAAGACCTTGCGCCGGCGCGAGTGGGTGGCCACCAGCCGTTTCGCCAGTTTGCGCACCAGTGTTTGCACATCCTTTAATTCGCGCAGGTTGTCGAGACGGGCTTCCATCATGATGGATTCGCGCAAGGCCCGGCTTTCACCGGCGGCCTGCAACAGCAGTTGCCGCTCCACGTATTGCCGCACTTCCTCGCGCAGTTGCTCGCGGGCTTCGCGCAGGTTCTGCGCCAGCTGTTGCTGCTGCGGATCGCTGGACTGCTCGGCGTTCCACATTTCCTGTTCCATCTCCGCCAGCCCCATCTGCATCATCATGCGCCGGCCATAAAGACCACGCTGCGTCATGACGCGGATCTGGTTGACGTTGGCGGCGGCAGCGGCCTGCGCCAGTGCCACGGCGATCTGCTGCGGATTGCCCTGCAGCAGCATCTGGCCGAGTTGCGATTGTGGCTGTTGCGCGGCGGGTGGCTGCGGGCGCAGGTTCTGGATCAGACGGCTGACGGTGGATTCGGTCTGCGGCGCTGCCGGCTTTTTCTCGCTGAAATTATCCAGCGCGTTGAAGGAAAAAAACTGGTCGAAGCAGACGCTGAACTTCTGTTGGTCGTCTTCGGATTTGGCGAGCGTGGTGCCGAGTGCGAATTTCAGATAGTCGCGATTGCCGTAGCCGACCAGTCTGACGGCGGCCACGGCGTCCAGCGTTTCGGCGGTGGAGGTGCGCACGCCGGCACCGCGCAACGCCTTGATGAAGTCGACCAGTGTGCGATCCATGGCATTATTTCCGCGGCAGGATTTTCGCCAGCAGATTGCGCAGATCGTCCTTCACGCTGGAAATGTCTTCCTCATGCTTGAGCAGTACGTTGAGCGTGGACTCCACCATGTCTGCCGACAGCGCTTCGGTGTGCAGCAACAGCAGCGTGCGCGCCCAGTCGATGGTTTCGCTGATGGCGGGCTGCTTTTTCAGGTCGAGCTGGCGCAGCTGCTGGACGAAGCTGACCAGCTGTTCGCGCAGCTGCTCGTTCACGCCCGGCACGCGGGACTGGATGATTTTGCGTTCCAGTGCGGCGTCGGGAAAGGGAATATAAAGATGCAGGCAGCGACGTTTCAGCGCGTCGCTCAGTTCCCGCGTGTTGTTGCTGGTGAGGAAGACGATGGGATGCTGGCGGGCCTTGATGGTGCCCAGTTCGGGAATCGAGATCTGGTAGTCGGACAGCATTTCCAGCAGGAAGGATTCGAATTCGTGGTCGGCCTTGTCGATTTCATCGATCAGCAGCACGGTGCCTTTTTCCGCCCGCAGGGCCTGCAGCAGCGGCCGCGGTTCGAGGAAATCCTCGGAATAGAAAACGTCGCCGAATTCATGCAGGCGCTCGATGGACGAAGGCAGATCGTGCGCGCCTTTCAGCAGGTCGCCGAGCTTTTCCTTCAGCAGTTGCGTGTACAGCAGCTGCTTGCCGTATTTCCACTCGTAGAGGGCCTTGGATTCGTCCAGACCTTCATAACATTGCAGGCGGATCAGGTCGTAGTTCAGCAGGGCGGCGGTGGCCTTGGCCAGTTCGGTCTTGCCCACGCCGGGGGGGCCTTCCACCAGTACGGGTTTTTCCAGCTTGTAGGCCAGCAGCATGGTCATGGCGATGGCGGGGTTGCAAATATAGCCGGCGCTGGCGAAACCCTGCTGGATTGCTTCTACACTGAGTTCTTGAGTCATGCGGATGCCGTTCGCGGATGATGCGGTGGCGGTAACCATAGCACAAAACCCCTGGGAACCGGCGGGTCCGGTTCTGGTCAACCTGTTCTGCTTAGGACACAATGCTGCGCTGCTGTTTGAGGGAGATCTCCGCCTTGCCTTTGTTCATGCTGTTTCTGGCCCTGCTTGCCTGCCTGCCCGCCTCCCTGCCCGCCCATGCGGTGGTGACGGATGATGCCAACCGTCTGTATCAGGCCCACAAGGATGCCATCTATCAAATCCGCATCATTGAAAAGAGTTCCGGCAACAAGGCGTCGATCGGGTCCGGTTTCCAGATCAGTGCCGACGGGCGCGTGGCCAGCAATTACCATGTGGTGTCCGACGCGGTGAAAAAGCCGGACGGCTACCTGATCGAATATCTGGCGTCGGATGGCAGCAAGGGCAGCATGCGCCTGCTGGCGGTGGATGTGGTGAACGATCTGGCGCTGTTGCAGCACGATCGCGTCGGCACGCCCTACCTGCAGCTGCATCAGGACGATCTGAACAAGGGCACGCGGATTTTCTCTCTCGGCAATCCCCACGATCTGGGCATGACAGTGGTGGAAGGCACCTACAATGGCCTGGTGGATCACACGCTGTATGAACGTGTGCTGTTCACCGGCTCGCTCAATCCCGGCATGAGTGGTGGCCCGACGCTGGATCGTGACGGCGAGGTGGTGGGCGTTAACGTCTCCACCGCCGGCAACCAGATCAGTTTTCTGGTGCCGGTGAAGCATCTGCGAACGCTGACGGAAACGCCACTGGCGGCGACCGACACGCCGGCCTGGGATGCGCAGCTGGAGCAGCAATTGCTGGCTCACCAGCAGCGTTATGTGGCGGAGCTGCTGGATCACGACTGGAAGCAGGAGCCGCTCGGCGCCGTGACCGTGCCCACCGAAATCGCACCCTATGTGAAATGCTGGGGCGACAAGAGCGACGACAAGGAATCGCTCTACCAGATCACCAGCCGCACCTGTCATGTGGACGAATCGCTGTTCCTCAGCGGCAGTTTCAACACCGGCAGTTTCCGCATCCAGTACCGCTGGTTCGAAACCGAAAAACTCAATCCCTTCCAGTTTTACACGCAGATGGAAAACCTGTTTTTTCTCGACATCAACAACAGCGCTTACAAGGACGACGTTACGCCGTTTGCCTGCGAGGACAGCTTTGTGGACCTGAATGGCACCAGCTGGAAGGTGCATTGGTGCGCGCGGCGCTACAAGCGTTTCCCCGCGTTGCATGACGTGTCGGTGTCGCTGGCGCCGCTGGCGTCCGAGCGGCAGGGCATGCTGGTGAATTTTTCCATGGCCGGTGTCAGTCGCGATAATGCGCTGAAAGTCACCCGCCGCCTGATGGGAGCGCTGCAATGGAAATCGTAGTGGAGGTGCTGGACCGCAACGGCCGGGTGCAGGAGCGCATCAAGAAAAACGCGGCGCATGTGAGCATCGGCCGCAGTTACCGCAATGATGTGATTCTGGCGGACCCGTATGTGTGCCCGCAGCATCTGGCGCTGCAGTTCGAGGCCGACAGCGGTTACTGGAAAGTGCAGGATACGTCCTCGCAGAATGGCACTTATCTGGTGGGCAAGGGGCGACTGCATCAGCCGCATCTGTTGCAGTCGGGCGAGGAATTCGATCTGGGTGCCACCCGCATCCGCCTGCTGCTGCCGGAGCATGAAATTCCGGCCACGCGCAAACTGCCGTCCGGACGCATGCTGGCCGATTATGTGGCGATGCCGGTGGTGGCGATGGCGCTGCTGATCATCACGCTGGGTGTGTTTGCGTTTGCGCAGTATCTGGGACAGGGCACGGAAACCAAGCTGCAGCAATTGCTGCTGGAAGCGCTGATGTTTCTCGCCGTGCCGTTCGTGTGGGCCAGTGTGTGGGGCATGATCGGGCGGGTTGCCGTGCATGATGTGCGTTTCAGTTTTCATCTGTCGATGGGCAGTCTGCTGGTGCTGCTGGCGTATGCACTGTCGGTGGCGGGAGATTTTCTCGGCTTTGGTTTCAGCAGCGACAGCGTGGTGCTGTGGATTGAAAATCTGGGCGAGGGTGTGCTGCTGTGCAGTGTGCTGCTGGCCAGTCTGTGGGCCGCGACCAATCTCAGCCGTGTTTCGCGCTGGGTGCTGGCGAACTGTCTGGCCTGGAGTCTGATCGGCGTGGGCGTGCTGTCCTATGTGGCGAATTCCGATCCGTATGAAACCCAGGGTCAGGAAATGTTTCGCCTGAAACCGCCGTTTGCGCAGTTGCAGCGGAATCAGACGCTCGATGACTTCATGCAGGCAGCTGACGGCGTGTTTGCCGAGCTGGAACAGGACGCGCAGTGAGTAACGGTGAAATCCGTTTCCCGACGCAGAATGGGTAGGGCAATTGAGGCGCTGTTTGCCGCTTTGTTATAGTCATCTACTCGGCTAACAGGCGTGGGCGGCGCAATCCTATGAGCAAGACTTTTCTGGTAACAGGCGCGACGGGTTTTATCGGTGCCCATCTGGTGCGGCAGATCGTGGCGAATGGCGACCGGGCCAGAATTCTCACGCGGCAGTCGACATTGCCAAAACATCTGGCGGATCTGAACCGCCCCGAGGTGGAGCTGGTGCACGGCGATCTGCTGCAACCGGATTCGTTCCGCGCGCATCTGCGTGGTCTCGCTGGCGTTTATCATCTGGCTGGCTACATCTCTACGGCGCGCAGTGAAGCCCGCCGTGTGCATGATCTGAATTACACCGTCACCCATAATCTGCTGCAGGAACTGAAAGCGACACCGGTGCCGCGCCTGGTGTATCTGGCGTCGATCTTTGCGCTGGCGGGCGGCGACAAAACGCCGGTGAATGAAGACACGCCCTACAACCTGGCCGGTAATCCGGTGAATTATTTTCAGGCCAAGCGACAGGCGGAACTGGAAGTGCGCGCCGCTGCGAAAGACATCGACATCGTTTTCACCTATCCCTGTTTCTGTTACGGGCCGGGCGACGCGCTGATTTCCTCGTCGCGCCTGCTGCTGATGCATCTGCGTGGCCAGTTGCCGGTGTATTTCTCCGGCGGACTCAATTCGATGGATGTGCGCGATGCGGCGGCGGCGCTGGTGCTGTCCATGCAGAAGGGGCAGGCAGGGCGGCGCTATCTGGCGGGTGGCGTCAACCAGACGTATCAGGAATTTTTTGCGGCAGCGGCGCAGGTGACCGGACTGGCGCCACCGCGCCTGCAGGTGCCCGATGCGGTGTTGCCTGTGGCGGGTAAACTGGGTGAATGGCTGGCGCCGTCGCTGGGACTGGATTCGCAGGCGGTGTGGATGGCGCGGCGTTACTGGTATTACGACGACACGCGCGCGCGGCAGGAGCTGGGCCACACATCGCGTCCGCTACAGGAAACCCTGGCAGACGCGACGCAATGGTTTATCGACTACGGTTTCTGCAAGGCGCCGCCCGCGTTCCGGAAACGATAATCGGGCGCAGTGTTGGCGCGGGTCGACGTTCTGTGGCCCGCGCGCGCCAGATCCTTTAGCACGGCCGCCGACACGTTGTAACCCGAGTCCACCGCCTGTGTGGTGCCAATGCCACGGCCGCCGGCGTCAGCGCCCACGTAATACAACCCTTTCACGGGCGAACGGAAATCCGGCTTGCTGCGCCCGCACTGGCCGATCACCTGAGCCAGTCCGATGCACTCGCCTCCCTGACCCTGCACGTTGTCGCGCGTGGTGGACGACACCGCTTCCGCGCCGAAAGCCTGCCGCCGTTTCACGTGCTGCTGGAAGTCGGGCCACAGGCGATTCACCATTGCCTCCAGTTGCACGATGGCTTCCTGATTCATGGGCGAGGCCGGATCAGGCGAACCCAGCACACCGACCAGCGCCACCTGTGGCACATCGGCAGTGGCCAGCGACGGATCGTAGAGCGAGGGCACCGTCACAAACAGCAAGGGATTCTTTGGCCACTGGCCCGCTTCCGCCGTGGCGAAACGCTGTTTGTCCCAGCCGCTTTCCGGCGAGAAATACACGTTCATCGGCACTTCGAAAATCGGTTTCGCCAGATCGTAGCGCACACCCACAAACGCCCATGACGGTTGCAGCGCACGCACACGATTGACGTAGCTTTCCGGAAACTGCTGCGCGCCCGCCAGCTTCAGCACGGTGGGCTGAATGCCGGCATTGGAAATCACCACCGGCGCGTAATAATTACCGCGCGCGGTTTCGATGCCGGTGGCGCGACCGTTGTCGATGATGATGCGCGACACGCGCGTGGCCGGCAGCCAGGTGCCGCCGTGCTGTTCCAGAAATTCCACCGCCGCCTGCGCCACGCTGCCGTAACCGCCGCGATGATAACGGCCCGCGCCACCGGCGACGATCGCGCGCAGCGTCAGCACCGCTTCCGACACCGGCAGCTCATCCACGGGCACCACGAAGAACAGGTTCATCAGGCTCGTCATCCAGTGCAGCATCGGCTCTGGCAGATCGTGTTGGCGCAGAAAGTCGAGCATGCTGACATCGTCCTGCCGGTCCAGCAGCGGGCCGCGCATCAGTGCCGAGCGCAGGTTCATGCTGAGCAGTCCGAGCAGTTTGCGCGGGCTGGCGCCGAATGCCGAGGCGATGCGATACATGTACAGCGGGTTGCGGATGCGGTGACTGGGCACGCGCACGCCGCGGCGCGATCCGTCCGGATGCAGATAGACAAATTCCGCGCCGGGATCGGGTTCGATGATGGTGTCGTCTGGCAATCCCACCAGCTTGATCAGGTCGTCGAAGCGCGAGCCGCGACTGGGGCCACCGGCAATGGGCCAGAGTTCGGTGACGATGCCGTCGCGCCGCGCCGCCGGCATGGATTTGCCGCCGGGTTTGCCATTCTTGTCCACGAGCAGTACGCGCAATCCCTTCGAAGCCAGAATGGCGGCGCTGGTAACGCCGCCATATCCGGCACCGACGATGATGGCATCGTAATGCGCATTGTCGTGCGGTGCCGGCGCGTTCATGCGAATTGCTCCAGCGAACTTTTCACGCGCTCGGTCAGCGATTCCACTGTTTCACCCAGATCCAGTGTCTTCGCTTTTTTCAGCAGGCGTTTCGACAGTTTGCCCGGCAGGAACTGTGCGCCTTTCTTGATGACGCCGGCCAGACCGTCGATCTCACGCCGCTCCACATGCAGCACCTTGTGAATGCCGCGCTGCGCGAGAATCGATTCCGCCGCCATCCAGCCAGAACACACGGCGGATTCCATGCAGCCGGGCACATAGGTCTGCACGTAATCGCCCGCCAGTGTCAGGCCTTTCACACCTACATCTGGCAGCGGCCGGCGTTTTTCGGTGCCGGGGAACGGGCAGTGGATCGCCATCGGCACATGGTTGACGACGTAGTGCGTGACGCGATCCCAGGTTGCAGTGGGATGCACTTCGGCAATTTCCATCACGGTCTGGCGCGCCAGTTCCTCGTCGCTCATCTGCTCGACGCGGTGGCTGAAAATGACGTTGCTGGCGATCTGCGAATTGCCGCTATTGTCCTTGCGCCGGCTGTAGATGTTGGAGTTGTCGTAGAAGTCGCAGTTGAGATCGCCCGGTACGTAGCAGCGCGCCCACATGCGCAGGTCAGTGATCTTGTGGTCGTACCAGATGTAGACGCTTTTGTACGGGCAGGGATGGAAGTACGACAGGTCGTCGAACCATTTGTACTGGCGCCGCCATTCGACGGGGCCGAGATGGTAGAACGCTTGCGGTGCAGTGGCCATGATAGTGTGTTTGGCGCGAATCACGCCGCCATCTTCCAGGCGTACGCCTTTCACTTCGCCGCGCTCCACGATCAGTTCTTTCACCGTGGTGTTCAAGCGCACTTCGCCGCCGACTTTTTCCAGCGCAGCCTGCGTGGCGGGTGCCCAGATGTCGCCAAGGCCGCCGTCGGCAAAACCGAAATACCATTCGGTGTAGCCCATGAATTTCTGGAAGAAGCGCATCAGTGCGCCGGCGGAACACAGGTCCAGCGGCACGTTCATGATGGACATGCAGGTGAACGTCCAGAACTGGCTGATGTAGGTTTCGCTCACGCCCATGCGCTTCAGATACTTGTAGGCGGTTTCCTCATCCAGCTCCAGAAAATCGTCCTCGTCCATTTGCAGAACGGCCAGCGTCAGGCGCCCGTTCGAAGCCTTGTCCAGCAGGCTGCCCACCGGATAGGTCAGCATCGACGGCAGGAAGTGGAACGGCGAGGGCACCGGCGCCTGCTTCAACACGTGTTTCTGCGCGCCGATGGTTTGCACCATGAAGTGATCGCGCTCCCAGACGATCTTGTCTCGAGTGCCCACCATCTCCATCAGCTTGAGCATGTTCGGATATTCACTCAGCAGGATGTGCGGGCCGATGTGGATCGGGTCACCGGTTTTTTCATCCACCCAGCTGCGTGCGCGGCCACCCAGGATGGGTTCCTTTTCCAGCACGATGCAGTTGATGCCTTCCTGTTGCAGGGCCAGCGCTGCAGTCATGCCGGCGAGTCCGCCGCCGACGACAACGACATCGGTGGTGCGTGTTGGATGTTTGGATTGAGCCATAAATAAAACCCCTGTGAGTCGCAATATTTGGATTACCGATCGCTGAAAATGGATCGGACTGCATTGCCCGCAAATTGCGCCTGTGCCGGTGTTCATCAGGCAGAACCCGCGAGTTCTGGTCTTGGATGATGGGCCATGCGCTGTCGAATTCCCATTGACATGCGTCAACACAAAACTCGTTAAAACGGTGATGAAAAAATTATTTTTCGCGCCGATTTTTTTTGAAAAAAATGCGTCCGCTCGCGAACAGAAATCGCAAGATAAAATGAGATTTCCACGCGCTTTGCGCGTGTGAAATTGGCGTGGAAGACGCGCGAGTTGCTGCGCCAGTCCGTGCAAATCTTTCAGCTGCAGTGTGCAACGTCAGCCACGAAATCCGGCTCCAGTTCCCTGACCAGTTCCGCGGTGAAGCCGGGATTCTGGCGTGCGCTGCGGTGGGTGGCATGCGTCAGTTCGTCGATGTTCAGCCCGCGCAACACATCGGAAATGAAATCCGGATTTCTGCGCAGGGAGTCGTTGAGCCACCCGCTGCTGAAACAGGCGTCGACTCACACGGCTTGCGGCAGCACGAAGTGATGCAGATCGCTGGTTACCATGTCGGCGCAATCCATGCCGCTCTGGCAGGCCAGTTCGGTGCCCACGCCACGGGCATGGCCGCCGCAGTCGCCGGCGATATACAAACCCTGCACCGGTGTGCGATGGGCCGGACGTTTCAGTCCCACCTGGCTGGGCGTCTGGCTGGTGGTGATGGCGGAACCGTTGCTCTTGCCGATCCAGGCAGCGAGCGTTTTCACTGACCAGGTGTCGTGGAACAGGATATTTTTTTTCAGGTTCGGCACCATTTCGTACAGCGCATCCATCATGCCGTCGATCCAGCGTTGCTCGCCGTCTTCCAGTTCGATATCGAGCGTGGGCGCCACGGCCACTGCAGTGATGATCTGGCAGCCGGGCGGCGCCAGCGACGGATCGTAGTTGGTGGGCACCGGCGCATAGATGGGCACGAAACCGGTGAAGCGGCCATCCTGCAGCGAGCCCATGGTCTGATGCAGAAAATCGCCGTCGAATTTGCGGTTGAGTTTCAGTGGCGTGCCGCCCACCAGCGAGCCCGCATCGATCACCCGTTTCTTCACGGCAATTTTCGCCTGCACGGCGGTCCATGACGGCTTGATGCCCTTGGTGCGCGCCACATACGGCGCGGGGAAATGTTGCTCGCCTACCAGCTCGCTCACGGTGTCGGCCAGCGACGTGGTGCTGATCACGGTGCGGGTGGTGATGCGTTCGCCGTTGCGCAGGATCACCGCGCGCACCTGGCCGTTGTCGACTTCGATTTTTTTCACGCCGGCCTTCATGCGTACCGTGGCGCCGTGTTTTTCCGCGCCAGTCAGGAAGGATTTTGGAATCGAAACCGCGCCGCCTTTGGGATAACCCAGATTCATTTCCAGAATCAGCTTTTGCAGGTTCCAGATGGATTCGCCGGCGGACGCTTCCCACGGCGGCAGGATAAAGAACAGGCCCAGCAGCAGCCCGAACATGGCGCGCACTTCTTCATTTTTGGTGAAGCGCAGCATGTACTCTTCCACCGTGATGCCGTCGAGTGCGTCGATTTCATGGGGCTTCATGGTGACGATGTCGTACATCAGGCGGGCGATGCCAGGATATTGCAGCGGCGAAATGCGCGCCTGCAAGGCGATCCATGGCGCAATGGCAGCACGGCCCAGCATGTTCTGCGGAATTTTCACGTCCACGTTCATGCCTTTCAGGTGCACGGTGTAGGGCGTGTGACGGAATTCCAGTGGCTCGCCCATGCCCAGCCGGCGTGTCAGCGCACCGAACGGTCCCTTGTTGCCACGGATGAACAGGTGCGTGCCGCAGTCCATCTGGAAGCCGTCTTTTTCGTAATAGGAGCAGGCGCCACCGGGGCGCGGATTTTTTTCCAGAATGAGGGTTTTCAGTCCGTTGAGCGCGCAGATGGCGCCGGCGGCGGAACCGCCCATGCCGGTGCCGATGACGACGACATCCCATTCGGGTGCGGTCTGGATTGCATTGCTCATGTCTCTCTCCTTGCGATGTGCAGGATGTGAATTCTGGTTGTGGTGGAGCGGAATTTTCTGGGCCACAGATTCGGTCTACATGATTCGGCCTACATGTTGGGATAGTTCGGCCCGCCGGCGCCTTCCGGTGGTTGCCAGACGATGTTCTGCGCCGGGTCCTTGATGTCGCAGGTTTTGCAGTGCAGACAGTTCTGCGCGTTGATCTGCAGGCGCTGGCTGCCGTCGGCATTGGCCAGCACTTCATACACGCCCGCCGGACAATAGCGCTGCGCCGGCTCGGCAAAACGCGGCAGGTTGAAACGCATTGGCACGCCGGGATTGAGCAGCTTCAGATGACAGGGCTGGTCTTCTTCGTGCGCCGTGTTCGACAGAAATACCGAGGTCGCCCGGTCGAAACTGAGCACTCCATCCGGTTTCGGATACGTAATGGGTTTGCTGTGCGAGGCTGGTTGCAGGCTTTCGTGATCGGGATGTGAGTCGTGCACCTGCACCGGCAGCTTGCCGTTGAAAATATTCTGCTCGGCGAAATTGAAGGTCGCGCCAGCGAACGTACCGAATGCATGCAGCGCCGCACCGAAATTGCGGCTGGCATACAGTTCCTCGTACAACCAGGACTGCTCAAACCGGCGCGTGTAATCGGTGAGTTCGGCAGGGGCATCGCCGCGCGCAATGGCATCGACAATGGTTTCTGCCGCCAGCATGCCGGACTTCATCGCCGTGTGCGAACCCTTGATCTTGCTGAAGTTCAGCGTGCCGGCGTCGCAGCCGATCAGCAGTCCGCCGGGGAAGGTCATTTTCGGCAGTGAATGCAGCCCGCCTTTCACCACCGCGCGCGCACCATAGGCAATCCGTGTGCCGCCGGTCAGCGTCTGCGCGAATAGCGGATGGTGTTTCATGCGCTGGAATTCGTCGTACGGGCTCAGCCAGGGATTGGTGTAATTCAGATCGGTGATCAGGCCCACCACCACTTGCCGGTGATCGGTGTGATACAGGAAAAATCCGCCGCTGGCACCGTGTTCCGCCAGTGGCCAGCCGGCGCCGTGAATGACACGTCCCTGCTGGTGGCGTGCCGGTTCCACTTCCCAGATTTCTTTTATGCCGATGCCGTAATGTTGCGGATCTTTGCCGGCGTGCAGGCGGAACTGCCGGATCACCCGTTTGCCGAGATGGCCGCGACAACCCTCCGCCAGCAAGGTGTAACGTGCGTGTACTTCCACGCCCGCCTGAAACGAAGATTTGCGCTGACCCTGACGATCGACACCCAGGTCGCCGGTGAGCACGCCTTTCACGCGGCCGTCGTCATGAAACAGGATTTCGCTGGCAGCAAAACCGGCAAAGATTTCCACGCCCAATTGTTCCGCCTGCTGCGCCAGCCAGCGACACAGATTGCCGAGACTGGCGATGTAGTTGCCCTGATTGTGCATGGGTTTGGGAATCGCCAGCGCCGGTGTTTTCACGCCGATTTTGTCGTTGATGAGGAAATGCACCTCATCGTCGGTCACAGCCACATTCAGGGGCGCGCCGCGTTCGCGCCAGTCGGGAAACAGTTCCGTGATTGCACGCGGATGAATGATGGCGCCGGAAATGATGTGCGCGCCCACTTCCGAGCCTTTCTCCAGCACGCATACCGACAGCGCCGGCGCCAGCTGTTTCAGTTTGCACGCAGCCGCCAGACCGGCAGGCCCGGCGCCAACAATCAGCACATCGTATTCCATGCGCTCGCGTGTTGAATGACTGGATGTTGAATCAGGGGTGGTGGATGGTTCCATGGCATCGCGGCCCATTGCGTTCCTCCTCTCGGCTGCTGGACGGGTGACGGACTGTCAGAACAAATGCACGGTGGCGATGACGCTTTTTTTTGTTGGTGATGTTTTTACGGATCGAGATGGCGACTCCAGTAGCGCCACACTACATCCAGATAATCGTCGAAAGCGGGCGGAGCAATGCCGGTGCCGGCCAGGGCAGCGGCAGTCTGGCGTCGGTCAAAGGTGGTGGGATAGGTGAGAAATCCCAGCGTGGACGGCGGCAGCGCCAGACGGTCCAGTACGGTGTGGATCAGCTGTTGCACGGGGCGGATCTGAAACAAACGGGCGATCTGCTGCCGGCGTTGTGCACTCAGGCGATTCTGGTTGAAGCGAAAACGGATCGCGGGGGTGCCGGCTTTTTTTCCCAGCAGGTTGAGCAGTTCCGCCAGCGTGTAATCGCGATCGGCGGTCAGGTGAAAACACTGGCCGTCCAGCGCGGGCGTGTGCGCAATTCGATCCAGCGCCTGCACCACATAATTCACCGGCACGATATTGAACTGGCCGCCTTCCATGCTGGCCAGCGGCAGCCAGTCCGGCAGCCAGTGTCCCGCGTCGCGCAGAATGCCGAACAGATAATAGGGGCCGTCGATCTTGTCGATTTCGCCGCTGCGGGAATCACCTACCACCAGTGACGGTCGGTAGATGCGCCAGGGAATGCGGGTTTCCTCGCGCACCAGCCGTTCGGATGCGTGTTTGGTAAAAAAATATGGATCGTCGAGGCCGATGGCTTCATCGAACATGGTTTCGGTGAAGCGGCCCGGATACAACCCGGCAGCGGCAATGGAACTGACATGGTGGAAGCAGCGGGCGCGCAACGCGGCGGCGGCATCGAGTGCGTTGCGCGTGCCGCCGATGTTGGCTTTTTCCTGCGCCCTTGCGCCGGCTTTCAGATCATAGAGCGCAGCCAGATGAAAGAAATGATCAATGTTGCCGGCCAGCGCGGTGAGCGTGTCGGCATTCAGACCAAGATGCGATTGTTCCAGATTGCCGTGCACCGCCACCAGCTGTTGCGGCGTGACGCCCAGACGCTCGCGCAGGGCATCGAGTTTGGCTTGCGAGTCCGGGCGCACCAGCGCAAATACCTGTGCGTCTGCATGCGTCAGCAATTCGGCCACCAGAAAGCGGCCGATAAATCCTGTCGCGCCCGTTACAAAATACTGCATGTCCTTGCACCCAATTCCGGCTTGCGAATACGGGTGAAATTAGTGGAGGGCTGACTGCAGGGTCAATACCCTCTAAGCAGTACCGGGCATGAGGGGCGCAGAGAATCCAGTTGCTCAGCGCGAATCGGATTGCATTGATTTCCATGCGGTTGTGGTGCGCTGCGCGCGAGCCTTGCCGGCAACATTCAGCAGCGCAACATCACGCTGCCAGTCCTGCGCGATGGTGTCCGGACACAGCGCCCAGTGGCTGGAATTTTCCTGCAGCCAATGTTCCATTTGCTGGCGCGCACCGGCTAACAGAATGTGCGTGATGCTGTCGCTGGCAGAACGCTCGGCCAGATTCTGATGCAGTGCAATCTGCGTCAGCAGCGCTTCAATGCTGGTGTCCGGCCAGCCGAATTCGCGCGCATTGCGCAGCAGAAAACCGAGCATCGCGCCGCTGACATGAATGTCTTCCACGGTGCGAAACGGTTTCACGTAATCGGCGTAACCGTCGCCCGGCAGCCATTGCGCGGCCGATATTGGCACCTGATCGAAATGGGCGCTGCCGTGACTGATGGACGGCGCAAATGGCAACGTGGGCAACCGTTTGATGCTGATACCGGTCTGCCGCGCCGGCACCAATGCCAGTGCGATGCGGTTGCGGGCTTTGCCATCGGCGCCGGCTTCCTCCTGACCGCAATTCGCCGCCACCAGCAACAGCTCTGCCTGATCGGCATTGGTCACGAAACTTTTGGTGCCGTGCAGCAGCGCGCGTTGCGGGGTGATGCGGCTCAATGTGGTCTGGATGGCCGAGGGGGAATTGCCACCGCTTTCGCTGACACAGAAGGCGGCGGGGCGGGCGTCGATATGGGCCGGTGCCAGCGCCTGGAGCGCGGCCTGGTAGCCAAACGCAAAGGCAAAGCCGGCGTCGGCACTGGCAAAGCCGCCGGCAAGCGCGCGGTCGATGGGATGCGTCCAGTGCCGGTACAGTGCAGTAACTTCCCGCTTCCAGTGGTCGAAGTCACGGACGCGTCCGGAGGCAGTTGTGCAGGTCAGCAAATGGCGGATCAGGTCGGGCCGGGTGTGTTCATTCATGGCGTTTTCTGGCATTGTTAGCGGGCGCTGCCAGCATGCAAGCGGGCGCACCGGATTTCAATAGGAGTCAATTATGAAAAAGCGTTTGATCGTGCCTGTGCTGGGCACACTGCTGGTGTCGGGTTTCATGTCGGGCTGTTCGTTTGTGAAGCCGGTTCCCCAGGCGGAAGACGTCCTGCTGCTGAAGCCCTACCAGGCCCGTGAGTGCGAAATGATTGGCCGTACCACCACCCAGGTGATGTCCAAGGTGTGGTTCGTGAACCGGAACCCGGAACGCATGGCAGAGGAGCTGGCAACACTGGCGAAGAACACTGCCGTGGAAAAGGGCGGCAATGCCGTGGCACCGGATTCCGATATCGAGAATGGCAAGCAGCGTTTCGTCATTTTCAATTGCCAGCACATGCGCTGAGTTTGGAAAGGCCCATCACCGGGATAAAAAAGCCGCTGTAACAGGCGGCTTTTTTTATGGGCGGATTTTTCGGGCTGAGGCAATGGCGGTCACAGGCGGGAGGCAATTTTCTCCCGCGCCTGTGCCAGCAGGGTTTCCTCGCAGCTGTTTTCATCCACGGCAATCGGTGCGTGAATGATGATGTCCACCGCGCCGGGAAACAGGTTCAGCGTCTTGGCGGGCAGGATCTCGTGGGAGCCCGTGATGGTCACCGGCAGGATCGGCAGCTGCAACTCCTTCGCCAGTTTGAACGCGCCTTTCTTGAACGGCAGCAGACGGCCATCCAGGCTGCGGGTGCCTTCCGGGAAAAAGAAGATCGAGGTGCCATTCTGCAGCTGCTGCTTGGCGGCATTGATGGACGCCTGGGCGCGCTGGTGGTTGCCGCGGTCAATGTACACATGGCCCAGTTTCTCGCAGGCCAGTCCCAGCACCGGCACCTTGCGCAGTTCCATCTTCATCACCCAGCGGAAATCGATGCCCAGCCAGCCGTAGATGGCCAGGATGTCGAAATGGCTCTGATGGTTGGCCACCACCACGTAGGACTGGTTGGGGTCGAACTGGTCACGGCCGGTCACGCGCACCCGGGCAGGGGCGGCCAGGGCGTTGACCCGGGCCCAGAGTACCGGCAGCGGCCGCGCCAGACGGGGCAGGCCCAGGCTGATCAGGATGATGATGAGGCCGCCGAGAATGTTGGTGGCAATGACTACAACCGGCAGGAAAATCAGCAGTTTGTAGGGCTGGTACAGCAGGTAGGCCAGGTTGCGGGTCATGGCCTGGACATCGGGTCTGGGGGATTCGCTGTGCACGGTGGCATCCTCAGGTGGAGGTACGGCAGAACGGCCAATTTTATGGGATGTGACCGGTTGATGACAGTCCGGTTCCCGCCGTGGTTTGTTTCGGAACGTTTCGGCCCCGGCGAAAGAAGGGGGAGGATCAGGGGCGCTTGGCTAGACTGAAGGAATCGCAGCGCGATCGGGCGCCGGGACACGAGCATTGCGGGAACAGCACTGGCATTACAGACAGGCAGGGCAAATGGGCAGGACAAATCGGGGCAACATCCTATCCGCTCTGGTGGCGGGTTTTCTGGCGGGCGCCTGTGCGGCGGGCTGGCTGTATTTTTCCATTCAGCACCGCGACATGCCGGAGCCGGGCTTCTGGCAGGACCCGGCGCGGCTGCAGCCGGCGCTGGCGGAACTGGCGGCCGACGACATCGGCCCGTTCGACGCCTATCTCCAGCATGAGCAGGTGCTGTTTGCCGCACTGAAACAGCTGGATGCGGAAAAGGGCGCCAGCGAGCCGGCCAGCAGCCGCTTCCATCCGCTGGGGGAACTGAATCCCGTGCGCTACGAAGTGAACTGGAACCGCACCACGGAAACGCCGGGGGCCAACAGCAGGGGTGGGGTGGTGCTGCTGCATGGCATGACGGATTCACCCTACAGCCTGCGCACGCTGGCGGACGCCTTCAATCAGGCCGGCTATTACACCCTCAACCTGCGGCTGCCGGGACACGGCACCGCGCCGGGCATGCTGGATGTGACGGATGTGCAGCAGTTCCGGGCGGCGGTGCGGATGGCGATGCAGCGGGCGTCCGCACAGGTGGGCACCGGCAAGCCGCTGCTGATGGTGGGCTATTCCAACGGCGCCGCGCTGGCGGTGGACTATGTACTGGATGCGCTCGACGCGGCGCAGGAACAGAAGGCCAGCATTGTGCTGCCGCAGAAGCTGATTCTGCTGTCGCCGGCATTGGCAGTGCGCAGCGGTGGCGAGTGGGCCTTTCTGCGGGCGTGGCTGGGGCGTCTGCCGGGGCTGGAAAAAGTCGGCTGGGTGGAAGTGAAACCGGAGCTTGATCCCTTCAAGTACAACTCGTTTCCCGCGTTTGCCGGCCAGCAGGTGTATGAACTGACGCGGCATATTGATGAACGCCTGCAGGATCTGGCGCCCGAGGCCGCGCAGCAGTTTCCGCCGGTGCTGGCGCTGGTGTCGGTGGCCGATTCCACCGTGCCGGCCGAGTCGGTGGTGAGCCGTCTGCTGGAGCGCGTGCCGGTCGCGCAATCGGAGCTGGTGGTGTTCGACATCAATCGCCGCCATGACATGCAGCTGCTGATTGAGTCGGCGCGCAGCCAGTGGCTCGATGTTCTGCGGCAGCGCGAATCACTGCCGTTTGCGCTCAGCGTGATTACCAATCTGTCGGAAGAATCCTCGCAGGTGCAGGCATTGCGGCGGGCGGCGGGCGCGCCGGACTGGCAGGCGGTGGAGCTGGAAGGGCGCTGGCCACGGCAGGTGTATTCGCTGTCGCATGTGGCGCTGCCGTTCCGTGCCGACGATCCGTTTTATGGCGATGACGGCAGCCAGCTGGTGCGCATTGCCAACGTGGGATTGCGCGGCGAGAAAAACCTGTTTGTGCTGCCGCCGGAACAGCTGATGCGGATGCGCTACAACCCGTTCAGCGATTACCTGCAGCAGAAAATCCTGGACTGGTCCGCTGTGCAGTAAGGTCTGCGCGGCGGAGTTTTACGCTCAGTCGTTCAGATAATTGGCCAGTCGGGTCTGGAACGAAGTGT
The DNA here is from genome assembly GCA_964491665.1 of uncultured Moraxellaceae bacterium. GTDB lineage: Bacteria > Pseudomonadota > Gammaproteobacteria > Pseudomonadales > Ketobacteraceae > Ch67. The sequence goes on along the minus strand of CAZBII010000002.1, from coordinate 16,350 downwards.
TGTCCAGATCGGTCGTCCACACTTCCATCACCGCAAACGGAGCAATCAGGCTGGACTGCTGTGCGTGCACGGCGCTGCCTTCGGCCCAGTCCAGCGTGTCGTGGAAAGCGTTCTGCACATCGGTGCTGTTCCAGGAACCCTGCGTGCCGTAATCCAGCGCCAGTGTGTTGTCGCTGAAGCGGTAGGGCTGGCTGGTGAAGTTGCCGATGGTCTGGCACACGGCAAAACTGCTGGCGGCGGCCTGCTGCACCAGCGACCAGACCGGCACGGTGTCGGCGCCATTGAGGCTCATGCGCTCCGAGCACCACCAGGCGGCGACGCCCACCCGGCCGCTGTTTTTCACGTCGTTCCACACGTCACTCCACACGCTGCTGCTGCCGAACAGCGTGTGCACTTCAAAGGCAATCGGCGTGGTGGGAAACGCATCCACGTAGGCCTGCATGATCTGGCGATAGGAGGCTGACAGTTTGGTGCTGGTGTAGCCGGCGTTGGTGAACTGTGTCTGGTCGACGCGGCAGTGGCCTTCAAAACCGTTGGTGCTGCAGGCGCCGGTGAAATACACATAGCCCAGCGCCGGATGATCATCGAAGCGTTCTCCCAGCTGGCGGATGAAATCCTGTTTGGCCTGAATGTAGTTTGTGTCCCACGGCAGACACAGGGTCTGGTTCTGGCTGTCGAAGACGAACGGGAAAGTGACGCAACTGCTTTTGACCGCAGGGGGAATGTGGTGGCCGTCGCTGACGGCGAGTGCGACTTTCAGGTTGCGGCTGGCGGCTGAATCCAGATTGGTTTCGATGGCGTCGAGCAGGCAGGCGGTGTCGTTGTCGCACAGATCCCAGCTGACGCGCACCAGTACGCCGTCCTGACCGCTGATCAGCGGCGTGGTGGCGATGATGTCGTCCTGCTCGCTGCGGATCGGGCCGGCGCTGTCGTAGATTCCGCTCGGGACAGGTTTGGGCGTGCCGCCGGTGCTGCCGATTTCGCTGCCGTCACCGCCGCCGCCGCAGCTGGCCAGCGTCAAGGTCAGTGGCAGTGCCAGCAGGAAAGCGCGGCTGCGGTGGAATATTGCGGGTGTGTGCATACAAGTTCCTTTTGTTGACTGAGTTGAGATGAAGGCGGAATCAGGTGCCTGACAGGATTGCGGCGCAGTGCTCCGCGATGCGTGTATTCAGCGGCTGTTCCTGCAGAGGACGATAGCGGGCGGCAAAGGTCGCAACCCGCTGCCGCAGCGCGGTATCGGCCGATAGTGCTTCCAGCAGGGATTGCAGTTGCGGCACGGATTCGATTTTTTCCACCAGCCGGCCTAATCGCTGTTCCTGCAGTTTTATGCCGGTCAGCAGCTGCTCCAGTTGCACGGGCAGCGCCACCACCGGCGTGCCGGCCATGAGGGACTGGATGACCGAGCCCATGTTGCCGTGACCGACAAACAGATCGGCCTGCCCCAGTGCAGTTTCCAGTTCGACCATGCGGGTGCTGAAGGCAAATGTCGGCGAGACAAACGGCTGGAACAGCGCGGGATTGCCGTGCGGACAGGCGACGAACACCCGGGCGTTGCAGCGCGCCAGTGCCTCGAGCAGTTGCGGCAGCTGCGGATATTGCGGCTTCAGATAGGCAATGATGCGGGGGCCGTCGCCGGCGGGCCAGTCCACGGCGGGGCGTGCGTGGGCGGGAGGTTCGGGCAGGCCATAGGTGGTATCGGGCCGCTGCGGATAAATATCGAATTCAGGTAGTGTGTTGATGAAAAATCCGCGCGTGCTGAACAGGTCCGGCAGACGCTGCAGCGCTGGTGTCTGCAGGCGATGCAGCACATTGTTGATGCTGTCCAGCACGCGTTGTTCCTGCCGTTCCACCAGACCGTCACTGAGCGGGCGGGGCCGCCAGTCGGCTACCGGCAGGCCGGGCGCCAGGTCTCCAAAGCCGGAACCCACCACGATGGCGGGCCGGCCGCTGCCATGATTGGCCAGCAGCGCGGTGGGCGAGTAATCGCAGATCAGCAGGTCCGGCTGTATCAGGTCGAGCAGATGTTGCCAGGCATTGACGAGCGCGTGCAGGGCATCAGGTTCCAGATAGCCGTTGAGCAGCAGGGTGTCGGGCAGGCAGGCGATGGGCCGCTGCATGGTGGTTTTGGGCAGCCAGACCGGCGCCTGCAGCACCCGCACCGGCAGATCGGCAAACAGGGCGTGGCTACGGGACAAATCCCTCGCCACTACGTTGACCTCCCAGCCGCGCTCCAGCAGGGTGCGGGCCAGTGTGGCCAGCCGGGTCAGGTGGCCCAGGTCGCCACCCAGTTCCCAGGTGCAGAGGATTTTCTTGCGGGGGTGCGCGCTCATGATGCGGTTTCGGCGGTTGAGGGTGTGGCTGCCGATTCTATGCAACTTCGTACCGAAAAGAAAAAGCCGGTGCGGGGAACACCGGCTTTTTTGGCAGAGCCGCTTTGATGGGATGCAGCGGCGATCAGCCCTTGGTTTCACCATTGCGTGCACTGACGCGATAACCGGTGCGGCTGGTGCAGTCGCCCAGTTGCTGCACCACGGTGAGGGTGTCGGCGCCGGTGAGGGCGCGGCTGAGCATGATCACACTGCCGCTGCCGTCGCCGATTTCCACGCCGCCGCCGTCATACACATGAATGCGCGCGCCGGGCACCGCCTGCGTGACGACGACAAAGGTGTCACCGGCCAGCGGATGACGGATGCGCGGCGCTGGCAGATCCTTGCATTCAAGCACTGGCGGCGTGTGGGTCTCCGGTCCCTTGTCGCACAGCACCTGCTGTACCGCCAGCTGGTCACCGGAGGTCAGCGGACGTCCCAGCGGCGTGGCCACGTCGAAATTGTTCAGCCAGGATTCGGGCTTGGTGAAACTGCCGAGCGTGCCGGTGCCGACTTCATCCACATGCGTGTGTGCGCCGTTCAGCAGGCCCGAGATGGACACCAGCTGCTGGCCGACATAAATGCTGGCCGGATTGAGAATCGGTGCCGGTACGGTGGCCGGTGCAGTGACGGCTTTTTGCGGTGCCGACAGCGGACTGGTGTCCTTGCACAGGCTGATTTCGGCGCTGAATTCATCGCCCACCACAAACGGACGCTTGGCCGGCCACATGGAGGTCCAGCCGGTGCTGGTGTTGCCGGAGCGCGGATCGATGCCGTTGGAATACACGGTGACTTTCGCGCCGGGCACATGCCGCACGCCCACTACTTCCGCGCATTCATAAATGAGTGTGGGATCAATGGTGGGAGCCGGCAGACCGGTCGGGAAATCCACCTGATGATCGCGCACGACGATCGCGGGAGAAGGATTCGACAGCGTGCCGTTGAATTCCTGCTGCGCGGTGACCACATCGCCCACTTTCAGATCCGGCACGTTGAAGGTTTCGTTATCCGGATTGCGCACGTTCACCGAATCGATCAGCGTGCCGTTGATGAACAGGCTCAGCTTCGCATCGAGAATGCCGCCACGCACGGCAACCTGGGTGGCGCATGCGTACAGCGGATCGATCACGATGGGCGGCGATACAAAGCCCTTGTCATCCGGATAGTCCACATCCACTACCACGCCGCCACCGGTCGGCGGAGCGCCGCAGGCAGCGGCCAGCGCGTTGATGTGGTTGAGGAACTGGTCGCGGTCCATGCCGAACGGCGGCATGGTGGCCTTTGACGAAGTACCCATGGCCGTGGCAAGCACGGTGCCGCAGTAGCCGGGCAATTGGGTGGACACGTCAGGGAATCGACCGGCGGAACCGGCGCGGTGACAGCTGTCGCATTTGCCGGTGGAGGCGACGGCGTCCAGCAGATTGGTGGGGCCGGGATTCTGCGGCCAGGTGGCGGATACCAGCGGATCATACCAGGCCAGCGGCTGCAGCGAGGGCAGGCCGGCAAACGGCGGCTTTTCCGGATGCACGACAAACGGATTCTCGCCGGCGTGACAGTCGCTGCACACGCCCTGCGCATTCGCCACCAGATCCACACCGCCGACAAATTCACTGATATCCACTTCCACGCCACGGGTGAAGGATTTGCCGCGCGGATTGTCCCAGAAGCACGCCTTGCTGCTTTGTGTGCCCAGACAGATCACGCCCAGCAGGCTGGCCTGATTGCTGAAACCGCTGCCGCTTTGCGGAAAGCGCGGCAGTGCCAGACAGACTCCAGCCGGTGAAGTGCTGGTGTGCAGCATCAGTTCGGCCTGCGCGGAGGTGCTGATGAATTCGTTGTCGATGACGCCTTCAAAACTCCAGCCGGACGACCACATCGGCGGTGGAACCGGCACGCCGGCCGCTGCGCATTCCTTGATGTAATCGGCACCGCCTTTGGAGGTTTTTGCAAACACGGTGACGCCATTGTCTTCCAGCTTGCGCGCGATCTCCGGGTGGATGCCCTTGCTGTCGAGCCATTCCCGCAGATTGCCGTCGCCCAGTTCCAGCAGGTAGCGCCAGCGCAGTGCGCCGTTCACCGACACCAGATGCGCGGTGTTGGCGGGCTTCTGCGTGTCCACCAGCCAGTCGAGATACAGCGCGTTGGCCAGAATGCTGTCGGTGACCAGGCTGGCAATCAGCGAGCGTATTTTTTTCGCTGTGCGCGGATCGGTGCTCTGCTTGAGCAATGTGTTGATGTAGAACGCTTGCGCGTCGGTGATGAAGGTGGTGTCCGGCTTGAGAATTTTGCCGCCGGCGCCGATGAAAACGCCGTGACCGATGGTTTTGACCGGATCGGAGGTGAAGGCAGCCTGCGCCGTGGAGAGCAGCAGGAGCGGAATACAGAGCGCGACGAGCAGGCGCCAGAGGCGAAATCGGTGAATGCGTTTCATGACAAGTCCCTTGTGCTGGTGAAAGAGTGAATGAACTTTTTCCGGAATGCAGCAAGCCGCGGCGCACGCACGCGCCGGGTGGATGGAACCTCCCTCTCATTTTTCAGGTGTTGTCATTTCACACGGAAACAGCGGGCCTGACAGCCCGATTAGTTCCGTTTTCCGGCTGTACTTAAGGCGGGTTGTGGCTGTTGATTTTGCGGGAAACGAAATTGCAGTTAAGTCACAAACGGATCAGCGCATCAGTGCTACCGACTTCACCTGCGCATACACGATCTGGTCGGGCTGGAGTTTCAGCATGTGCAGCGAACGACGGGTAATGCGTGACAGGATGGCGGTGCCGCCCAGATCGAGCCGCACCAGCATCTGCGCCGGATCGTGGGCGGGGAAAAAATCGATGACGCGCGCCGGCAGGATATTGCTGATGCTGGTGTGCTGTGCTGGTTGCAGCGCGATGCTGACGTCGCGCGCCAGAATGCGGATGCGGGCCACGTGGCCCACCGGCAGGTCGCGGTACGACACCATGATCCGGCCGCCGGCGACGTTCAGGTGTGTGAGATGGAATTCCCGCTCGTGACTGTGCACGCTGCCGCTGATGACGGCGCTGGCTTCATCCAGTTTCGCCAGCGGCAGTTGCGGATCGGTCAGCAGCGCGTTGACGTTGCCCTGCGCCAGCACGCGGCCCTGGTGCAGCAGCACCATGTGATCGGCGAGCCGCACCACTTCTTCCGGCGAATGGCTGACATACAGGATCGGAATCGACAGTTCGTCGTGCAGGCGTTCCAGATACGGCAGGATTTCCGCCTTGCTGTCCAGATCCAGACTGGCCAGCGGTTCATCCATCAGCAGCAGTTCCGGACTGGTGAGCAGCGTGCGCGCGATGGCCACGCGCTGACGCTGGCCGCCGGATAATTGATGCGGACGCTGTTGCAGCAGCGGGCGAATGCCCAGCAGCGCGATGGCGTCATCCAGCTGGATCTTGCGGGCGCCGGCGGGAATGCGCTGCCAGCCGTATTCCAGATTCTTCTGCACGTTCAGATGCGGAAACAGGCTGGCTTCCTGAAACACGTAACCGATGGGGCGCCGGTGCGGCGGTATGAAATGCAGCGCTGATTGCCAGACCTGGTCGCGATGCCGCACCACCACCTCCGGCCAGCGCTCCAGCCCGGCGATGCCGCGCAGCACGGTGGTCTTGCCGGAGCCGGACGCGCCGAACAGGGCGGTGATGCCGTTGCCGGGCACGCGGAAATCCACGTCCAGATCGAAGAGGCCCAAGCGTGTCTGCATGCGGATGTGCAGGGTGTCCTGTTGCGGTGTGTCGGCGGACTGATTCATGCGCGGCGGCCTGCGGAGCGGGTGATGTAATGCATGCCGAGCAGCAGCAGGGAAGAGAACACCACCATGCCCGCCGACAGCCAGTGCGCCTGCGAATATTCCTGATTTTCCACATGATCGTAGATGGCGATGGACATGACGTTGGTTTCACCCGGAATGTTGCCACCCATCATCAGCACGATGCCGAATTCTCCCAGCGCATGCGCAAACGTGAGCACCACGGCAGTGATGATGCCGGGACGGGCCAGCGGCAATGCCACGCTGACAAAGCGGTCCCACGGCGAGGCGCGCAGTGTCGCCGCCACTTCCAGTGGGCGCCGGCCAATCGCGGCAAACGCGTTCTGCAGCGGCTGCACGGCAAATGGCAGCGAATAGATCACTGAAGCCACCACCAGTCCGCTGAAAGTGAATGGCAGTGTGTCCAGTCCCAGCTGCAGCATGAGCTGTCCCACCCAGCCTTTCGGGCCCAGCAACAGCAACAGATAAAAGCCCAGCACGGTGGGCGGCAGCACCAGCGGCAGTGTCACCAGCGTGATGATCAGCGGCTTGAGCGGATGACGGGTGTGCGCCAGCCACCAGCCCAGTGGTACTGCAATCAGCATCAGTACCAGTGTGGTGGTGGTGGCCAGTTGCAGCGTGAGCAGAACCGGAGTGGCGTCGATGGTGGTCATGCGTTTCCTGTCATTCCCTTATTCGGTGGCATAGCCCAGCTGGCGAATGTAGGTGCGCGCTTCATCGCTGCGCAGGAATTCCAGCCAGGCGCGCGCGGCGGCGTTGTCTTTACCGTGTTGCAGCAGCACGGCCTGCTGGGCGATGGGTTGATGATGATCGGCCGGCACGATCCAGAAGGAGCCCTGCTGGCTTTCCGGCAGTGACTTGATCTGCGCCAGCGCGACAAAGGCGGCGTCGGCATTGTGACTGGCGGCGAACTGGAAGGCCTGGGTGATGCTTTCGCCGAACACCAGTTTGGGTTGCAGTGATTCCTGCAGGCCCAGCTTCTGCAGTGTTGCGATGGCAGCGGCGCCATAGGGCGCGGCTTTGGGATTGGCGATGGCGAGTTTTTTCAGGCCGGGGCTTTTCAGCAGATCGGCGCTGTTATGAATCAGGGCGGGATCGGCGCTCCACAGCGCCAGCGTGCCAACGGCATAGATGAATTCCGTGCCGGCCACGGCGTTGCCATCCGTGATCAGTTGGTGCGGGGTTTTGGTATCGGCGGACAGAAACACATCATAGGGCGCGCCATGGCTGATCTTGGCATACAGCTGGCCGGTGGCGCCGGCACTGACCTGAATCCGGTGGCCGGTGTTCTTCGCCTGCTCGCGCTGGGCAAACACTTCACCCAGATGTTCGGCGGCGGCACTGAAATTGGCGGCGACGGCCACGGTGGCGGTGTCTGCGTGCAGTGCCGGTGCCAGCAGTGCAAGCCAGGTGGTTGTCAGCATCAGGATCAGACGGCGGGACATGATCGGCTTCCTCTTCAAGGCAGGAAAAATGCAGCGCAATGATGCTGCCAAGGCTAGCACGGGCAGGCGTCGCTGTAATCGATCCGTCGCGTGTATTTGGAGGAAGCTGGCAGCGACCGGCGGTCGCGAAATTTTTTTGCCTAACCGGAAAAGCTAACGCATACTTTCCGGGCTGAGAGGGAGCCGCGTCATGTGCATTTCGGGGATGTAGGCGCGGGAAAAAGAAGAATTCTTGGGGTCTTCTGTCATATGACAGATTTGTTGCAAATCGCTATCGTCGGTGCCGGGCCGGCGGGATTGAGTGCTGCCGCGCGTGCGGCTGCGCAGGGCTTGCAGTATGTATTGCTGGAAGCGTCGCCCGCCATCGCCAAAACCATCCAGGATTACCAGAAAGGCAAGCATGTCATGGCCGAGCCGGGCGTGCTGCCGCTGCGTTCCGATCTGAAATTCGACGTGGGCACGCGGGAGCAGGTGCTGGGCAACTGGGACGCCGGCGTGCAGTCACTGAAGGTCAATGTCCGTTATGGTGCGGAAGTCAAAGCCATCACGGGCAATAAAGGTGCATTCACTCTCAAACTGAAAAATGGCGACACCGTTGCGGCGCAGAACGTGGTGCTGGGCATCGGCCTGCAGGGTAATCCGCGCGCGCTGGGTGTGGCGGGTGAAGGGCCGGACTGCGTGCAGTACACCCTGCCGGATGCGTCAGCGCTGAAAGGCGAAACCATCGTGGTGGTGGGCGCCGGTGACGCGGCGATCGAGAACGCGGTGTCGCTGTCGGCGCAGAACACGGTGTACCTGATCAACCGGCGCGACGAATTTGCCCGCGCCAAGGAAGGTAACCTGGCGCTGGTGCTGGATGCCATCGAGCGCGGCAAGGTGCGCTGCTATTACAGCAGTGCGCCCCTGAAGATCGACGCGACCCCAGACCAGTCCAAACCCTATCTTTTCACCATCAAGACCCGCGACGGCGAAGCCGCCATTCCCTGTCACCGCATCATCGCGCGGCTGGGTGCCATCCCGCCGCGGGATTTCGTCGAGTCCTGCGGCATCCGTTTTCCCAATGACAATCCCAATGCAGTGCCGGAACTGTCGGCACAGTATGAAAGCAACGTGCCGGGCCTGTATGTGGTGGGCGCGCTGGCCGGGTGCCCGCTGATCAAGCAGGCGATGAACCAGGGTTATGAAGTCGTCGAGCACATCCTCGGCAATCCGGTAAAGCCGGCGGATCATCCGCTGCTGGAACAGCGGCTGGCGGTGCTGCCGTTCGGGCTGGACGTGGATGAAACGCTGGATCTGTTCCGCGCGCGCATTCCCATGTTCCGCGAACTGACGGCGCTGCAGTTCCGCGAACTGATGCTGGACAGCAAGGTGATTGCGCTGGGCCGCAATCTGAAGCCGGGCGATGCGCTGTTCAAACGCGGTGATTACACCAACAGCTTTTACACCATTGTCGATGGCGAAGTGCAGGTGGATATCGATGACGCCGGCACGCAGCAACGCACGCTGGGCAGCGGCCAGTTCTTCGGAGAGGTGAGTTTGCTGTCGGGTCAGCGCCGCAACACGTCCGCCTATGCCGGCAAGGATTGCGTGCTGGTGGAAACGCCGCGCCGCACCATGGTGAAACTGCTCAACTCGAATGAAAGCGTGCGGCGCGGGCTGGATGAGGTATTCATCATGCGCTCGCTGCAGGCCAACTTCGCGCCGGATGCCACCTTCGAACAGCTGGCGCCGATCGCGCGCAGGTGTGAATTCAAGACCTTCGAGCGCGGCCAGTTCCTGTTTAATGAAGGCGACAGCGGCGAGCACATGTTCCTGATCCGCAGCGGTTCGGTGATCCTGTCGCGCACCAGTGATGGCCGCGATCTGGTGTTTGCGCAGGTGCCGTCCGGGCAGTATGTGGGCGAGGCGGCGCTGATGGGCAATCCGGTGCGGATGGCATCGGCGCAGGCAGCGGTTTTCACCGAGGCGGTGGCGATTCACCGCGACAGTTTTCGTGCGCTGATTGCACTGGCGCCCGCTCTGGTGAACACGATCCAGGAACGGGCGAAAGTGCGGCTGGTGCAGGATGTCAGCGTGGAAGCCGATCCGGATGGCGGCCAGGTGATGTCGTTCCTGATGGAGCAGGGGCTGGGGGAATCCACCGATGTGCTGGTGATTCACGAGGACCTGTGTGTGGGCTGCGACAACTGTGAGGTGGCCTGCGCCGAAACCCACGGCGGCGTGTCGCGGCTGGATCGGGCGGCGGGCGCGTCGTTTGCGTCGGTGCATGTGCCGATTGCCTGCCGTCACTGCGAGAAGCCGCACTGCATGAAGGAGTGTCCGCCGGATGCGATTCATCGTGCGCCCAGCGGCGAGGTTTATATCGACAATACCTGCATCGGTTGCGAGAACTGTGTGCGCAACTGTCCCTATGGCGTGATCAAGATGGCGTATCCGGCGCCGAAGAAACCAGGTCTGTTCAGCTGGCTGCTGTTTGGCGCGGGCGACGGTCCCGGCCAGCATCACGACAGCAGTCACTGCGATGACCCATCCACTCTAAAAGAAGCCGCGCTGAAAAAAGCCGTGAAGTGCGATGCCTGCAAGGATCTGAAGCAGGGGCCGGCCTGTGTGCGGGCCTGCCCCACCGGCGCGGCGGTACGGCTGGAACCGCAGCGCTTTGCCGATCTGATGTCGCGGCAGAAGGGAGGCGTCTGATGCGCGTGGCACCGAAAGTTTTCCATCAGACGATCCTTGCATTCCGCAATTTTCGTTATGCCTGGTGGGCGCTGGGATTGGGCGTGGCGGCGTGGATTCTGTATCTGTTTCCCAATTATGACCAGCCCGCCAACGGCGGCACCTGGCAGGGCTACACGCTGGGCACGGTGAGCGCGCTGCTGATTGTGTGGCTGCTGTGGCTGGGCGTGCGCAAGCGCCAGTATGCGCAGGCGCTGGGCACGGTGCAGGGCTGGGTGTCGGCGCATGTGTATCTGGGCACGGTGCTGCTGTGGATTGCGACGCTGCACACGGCTTTCCAGTTCGGCTGGAACCTCCACACGCTGGCCTATGGCTTGATGGCGGTGGTGATCATCAGCGGCCTGCTGGGGGTGTGGCTGTATCTGTTTGTGCCGGCGCGCATGGCGCGCAATCGCGACAACCGCAGCCGCGAGGATCTGCTGCAGGCGGTGATCGAACTGGATCGGCAGAGCCTGCGTCTGGCGCAGGATGTTCATCCCGATGTCGGTGCTTTTGTGCAGAGCGCGTTGAATCGCACTGTGCTGGGCGGCAGCCTGCTGCAGCAATTGAGTGGACTGGATCGCTCCACCGTGGAAGTGCGCGGCAGCAAGGACAGTTCCACCGCGCAGCGCGTGGTACCCAATCGCAACCAGACGCGGGTGATTCGCGTGCTGGCGGAGCGGCTGGCGCGCAGCCCCGGTGGCAAGGAAGCGGTGCTGCTGCAGGAATTGCTGTGGCTGTTTGCGCGCCGCAAGACCCTGTTGCAGCAGGTGCGCGCCGATGTGCGCATGCAGGGCTGGCTGCAGTTGTGGCTGCTGGTGCACGTGCCGTTGTCGCTGGCGCTGCTGATCGCGCTGGCGCTGCATATTTTCAGCGTTTTCTACTACTGGTGATGCCATGAAGTGCCTTGTCAGAACCATCGCCGCGCAAAAGGACACGCTGGAATACCGCGACGCGGAATATGTCAGCGATGAAATCAGCATTGGCAGTGCCAGTGACAGTGTGCTGCATATTGAGGGCAGCGGCGTGCTGGTCCACCATGCGGTGCTGTCATTGCGGCGCGACGGCCGGCCGCAAATCCGCGCCGACGGTGGCGCCGCGCTGTTGATCAATGAAAAATCCCAGCGCAGTGCATTGCTGGCGCAGGGTGATGTGTTCCGCATTGGTCCTCATGCTTTCACCGTGATCGCCGCGCCGGTCGGTTTCGACCTGGCGCTGTCGCAGACCACCGAAGGCAACGTGCAGGCGGACGACCAGCTGGAATTCGAACCGGGCGCCATGAGTTTGCGGGAAGCGGGCTGGGGTCGCCGCGGCTGGGCCTGGCTGTTCATGCTGATCGTGCTGGTGACCGGGCTGGCGTTGCCGCTGGCGTGGAGTCTGTGGCCCGGCGAGCACAAGGAACGCCCCGTCCACTGGCCGGTGACCGACAATGCCTGGAGCAGTGGTCCGCTGCACACGGCGCATCGCATTCCCGGTTTGATTGATGACTGCGGTGCCTGCCACCAGAAGCCATTTGTGCAGGTGGAAGATGCGGCCTGCAAGAATTGTCACACGCTGCCTGATCATGTTGCCCAGCCGGAAAAATCGCCGTCGTTTGCCGATCTGGATTGTGCCGGCTGTCACCGCGAGCACAACGAGCCGCAGAATCTGGTGCGCATGGATGAAGCGCTGTGTGTCGACTGTCACGGCGACATCAGCCAGCACTGGCCGGATAAATCCACGCTGCAGAACGTCAGCGATTTTGCCTCGCATCCGCCGTTCCGCCTCAGCCTGTTGCAGCAGAGCGGTGCGGAGTGGAAAACCGTGCGCATCCCGCAGGACGATCCCAAACTGGTGGAAGTGTCCAACCTGAAATTCTCCCACGCCCAGCATTTGAATCCCGAGGGCATCGACGGACCGGATGGTAGCACAGTGATGATGTGCGCCGACTGTCACCAGCCGCAGCAGAATGGCCGGCTGATGCAGCCGATCCAGATGGAAAAACATTGCGCCAGCTGTCACTCGCTGGCGTTTGAAGCGACCGATCCGGAGCGGCAGGTGCCACACGGTCAGCCTGAAGTGGTGCTGCGCGCGCTGGAAGAATATTACGCGCGCCTGTATGCGATTCAGGGCGGGCCGGTGGAATCGGTGCATGAACTGAGCCGTCCGGCGCAGCGTCCGGGCAAGCCGCCGAAATCGTTTTACGCCGCTATGAAAGCCTGGGCCGACGAGCGTGCGCTGGAAGCCGCCACCACGCTGATGGAAGAAAGCGCGTGCCACAGTTGCCACGAAGTCACCGTACATACAGACAAAAAAGACGCCGCGCGCTGGACCGTGCTGCCGGTGAAAATCACCGAGCAGTGGCTGCCGAAGTCGCGCTTCGATCATGGCGGCCATCGGCAGATTGAATGCGGAGAATGTCACAAGGCCGCCACATCGGAAAAACCCACCGACGTGCTGCTGCCGGATCTGAAAGGCTGCCAGCAGTGTCACGGCGGCGAGGGCAGCAACATGATGGTGTCGTCCGGCTGTGTGGGATGTCACGGCTACCATCAGGCGGAACATGCAGTGAAACGCGATCAGGATCAGGAACATCCGAGTCAGGAAAAATAGCAGGGAATGCGCGGAGGCAGTGGGATTGGTTGCGCAGGTTTGCGCTTCAGCGAATCGGGAAATCACGATGAAACCGGATATGCACAAAACGCTTTTGATGACACTGCTGGGGGTCTTTCTGCTGGACGGTTGCGGCGGTGGCTCGCGCCAGGACACGCCGGATGCGGCGGCGTCACCCGGCTGTGACGGCCATTGCGCCAGTGCGTCCAGCTTTCTGACGGTGGCGGAGGTGGAACGCGTGCTGGCGCAGGGCATCAGCGAAGCGCAGGCGCGCGGAGTGGCGGCCACCTTTGCGGTGAGCGATCGCGTCGGCAATGTGCTGGCGGTGTATCGCATGACCGGCGCCAATCCTGCCGGTGTCACATTGACGACGAACACGGGCACCAGCGGCGGTCTGGAAGGCATTGTGCTGCCCGGCGCGGCGGATACGCTGGCGGCGATTGCGAAAGCGGTAACAGGCGCGTATCTGTCCAGCGAAGGCAATGCATTCAGCACCCGCACGGCCAGCCAGATCGTGCAGGATCATTTCAATCCCGGTGAGGACTTCCAGCCGGCCGGCCCGCTGTTCGGCGTGCAGTTCAGCCAGCTGGCATGCAGCGATCTCACCACCACACTGACCGACGGTAGCTTCGGTCCCAAGCAGTCGCCGCTGGGTTTGTCGGCCGATCCCGGCGGCTTTCCCCTGTACAAGGACGGCACTGTGGTGGGTGGTGTGGGCGTGATTGCTGACGGCGAATATTCCGTGGATGCCAATATTCTCGATACGGATCGCAATCTGGATGAGTTGATCGCCTATGCCGCCGCGTTTGGTTTTGCTGCGCCGGCGGATCGTCGTGCCAACCGCATCACGGCCGACGGCAAGACGCTGCGCTTCAGCGATATCGACGCGGGCGATCTGGCGTCGAATCCCGATTCTGCGCCTGCGTTTGTTTCGTTCGGTGGTGGCGTGGGAGCGCTGGCGGCCGTGCCCGGTTACAACGCCGGTGCGATTGTGGCGGGAACGGCGTTTGGGCAGGCAGCGTCCGGCATTCGCGCTGACGCCGGCAGTTTTGCCGATCTGGATGCGTTTGTGCTGGTGAACGGTGCGGATGCGCCGCGCTTTGCGCCCACCGCCGGCACCGACGGCGCCAGCGCACTCACCACCAATGAAGTCACCGCCATTCTGCGCAGCGCGGTGAGCGTGGCGAATCGTGCCCGTGCGCAGATCCGCCAGCCGCTGGGCAGTCAGGCCCGCGTCACCGTATCGGTGGTGGACAGCAACGGTGTGGTGCTGGGTGTGTTGCGCACGCGCGATGCGCCGGTGTTCGGCACCGATGTGTCGCTGCAGAAGGCGCGCACGGCGGCGTTTTTTTCCAGCGATCAGACGGCGGCGCTGGTGGCGGCGGTGCCGGACGCAACCTACCTGAATCCGGATCTGTCGGCGGGCAGCACGGTGACGCTGAACGATTACGTGACCGACACGCGCAATTTTCTCGGTTTGCCCGGTCTGCTGGCGAACACGGATTCTGCCTTTGGCAATCGTTCCATCGGCAATCTGGCGCGCCCGTTTTTCCCCGACGGTATTAACGGCAACGATCACGGACCGCTGGGCAAACCCGCCGGCCAGGCGTCGGCATTTTCCACCGGTTTCCAGCTGGATCTGGTGTACAACGGCATCATCCAGCATGTCGCATTTGCCGCCGGCCTGACGGGCAGCGACGTGGCGAACGGTTGCGCCGGCAAGGCGACGCTGGGCGGTGCCGATGTGGCGCTGGGCAACGCACTGGGCGCGAACGGGTTGCAGATTTTTCCCGGCAGTGTGCCCATCTATCGGGGTGACACTTTGGTGGGTGCGATTGGCGTATCCGGCGACGGCGTGGATCAGGACGACATGATTGCGTTTCTCGGTCTGCATGAAGCCGGTGTCGGTGTGGGCAACGCACCGAAAAGCCGCCGCGCCGACCAGCTGACACCACAGGGCACGCGCCTGCGCTATGTGCAGTGTCCGCAGGCGCCGTTCATCAACAGCGACGCGCAGAATGTCTGCGCCGGCAAGTGAGGGATGACGATGAAACGGATCAAACGGAAATTGCCCCTGCTGCTGGCGTCCACCTTCGTGCTGCCGCTGTACAGCGTGGTGCCGGTGGCGAAGGCGGAAACGTACGAGGAATGCGTCAAGCGCGTGGAAAGTTTCAAGCAGCGCCGGCGTGCCGGTCGCCAGTTTGAACAGCGGCTGGCGGACGTGGAGTGCGCCGCGCTGCGCCAGACCCCGGCTGATGCCAGCGCGCCGGCCGGTTCCACTCCCACTGGTTCCGCGCCCACCGGTTCCGCCACAGTGATCGCGCCGCTGGTGACGCCGGATCTGCCCGGTGCTGCCGCCGCCGCGCGCGCGGTGAAACGCAAGATTTCGCCGGTGCCGCGTCCGCAGCTGTCGCAGTACAAGGATGCCA
Organism: uncultured Moraxellaceae bacterium; assembly: GCA_964491665.1. Lineage (GTDB taxonomy): Bacteria > Pseudomonadota > Gammaproteobacteria > Pseudomonadales > Ketobacteraceae > Ch67. Next base: position 1,022 of record CAZBII010000002.1, on the reverse strand, counting down.
CGCCGGTGCCGGATCGCTGGCGCATCGTCGACTCGCTCGGCTACAAGGATAATCTGCTCGATCCGTACAACCGCAACATCCTGAAAGGCGACAAGCCGCTGCACGACGACTGGTTCTTCGCTGCGACCATCATTTCCGACACCGTGCTGGAACCGCGCCGTTCCGTCACGCCGGTGGGCGCGTCCAGTTCCGGCAGCGCCGGTGCCACCGACATTTTCGGCTCCAGCGACCAGACCATCTTCTCGCAAACCATTCTGGCGGAACTGGTCTACTACAAGGGCGACACCACCTTCCGGCCACCGGATTATGAATTCCGTTTCACGCCGGCGATCAATTACAACCGCGCCGAGCTGGATGAAATCCAGGGCGTGAACGCCGATCCGGACGAAGGCGACACCCGCACCGACGATCACGTCGGCATTCAGGCGGCGTTTGCCGACGTGCATTTGCGCAACGTGAGCACCCGCTACGATTTCGACAGCATCCGCGTCGGCGTGCAGCCGTTCACTGCGGATTTTCGCGGCTTCCTGTTCAACGACAGCCCGTTCGGCGTGCGCCTGTTCGGCAACCGCGAGAACAACGTGTTCCAGTACAACCTGGCCTGGTTCCGCCGCATGGAAAAGGACACCAACAGCGGCCTGAACGATGCCGGCGAGGATCTGCGCGACGACGATATCTACGTCGCCAACCTGTTCTGGCAGGACCTGGGCGTGCCGGGATTCACCTCGCAGTTCACCGTGCTGTACAACCGCAACCGCGAAACCGACGTCCGCTACGACAACAACGATTTCATCGTGCGGCCGGCGTCGTTCGGCGAAGAACGGCCGCGCGAATATGACGTCACCTATCTGGGGTACAGCGGCGACGGCCACATCGGCCGACTCAACCTGAGCACCAGTCTGTACTACGCCGTCGGCACCGAAGATCCGGCGCCATTCTACGGCGACGAAACCGACATCAGCGCGTTCTTTGCCGCGGCAGAGGCCGGCTTCGACATGGACTGGGTGCGCTGGCGCGTGTCG
>CAZBII010000001.1:0-90201 GCA_964491665.1 uncultured Moraxellaceae bacterium | reverse complement strand
GGCTGGGTTTCGGTGCAGCGGCATTTCCGCGAGCTGGGCATTGATGTGCAGACGCAGCCGATCACCCTGCTGGGCATCGGTGACATGGCGGGCGATGTGTTCGGCAATGGTCTGCTGCGCTCGCGTGCGGTGCAGCTGGTGGCGGCCTTCAATCATCAGCACATTTTCATCGACCCCAATCCGGACGCCGAAAAGAGTTTCATCGAGCGCGAACGCCTGTTCAATCTGCCGCGTTCCGCCTGGAGTGACTACAAGGCCGAACTCGTTTCCGCCGGCGGTGGCATTTTCCTGCGCTCGGCCAAATCCATCCGCATCACGCCGCAGATGAAGGAGCGGTTTGATATTCGCGTTGACGCCATGACTCCCAACGAGCTGATCAGCGCGTTGCTGAAAGCGCCGGTGGATCTGATCTGGAACGGTGGCATTGGTACCTATGTGAAATCGTCGCGCGAACTGCATTCCGACGTGGGCGACAAGGCGAATGACGCCGTGCGTGTCAATGGCGCCGATGTGCGGGCGCGGGTGATCGGTGAGGGCGGCAATCTGGGCATGACCCAGCTGGGACGCATCGAATACGCGCTGAAAGGTGGTCTGTGCAACACTGATTTCATCGACAACGCCGGTGGCGTGGACTGTTCCGACCATGAAGTGAATATCAAGATCCTGCTCAACGATATTGTGCAGAACGGCGATCTCACCCAGAAACAGCGCAATCAGCTGCTGGTGGAGATGACCGACGAAGTGGCGCAGCTGGTGCTGGACAACAACTACCGCCAGACCCAGGCCATCAGTATTGCGCGCAGCGAATCGGTGTACCGGATGGGTGAGTACCGGCGTTACATCCATGCGTTGGTAACGTCGGGCAAGCTGGACCGCGAACTGGAATTCATTCCCGGCGATGAGGAATTGCACGAACGCATCGTCAACGGCAAGGGATTGATGCGGCCGGAGCTGGCGATTCTGCTGTCGTACACCAAGGCGATTCTGAAGGATGCGCTGCGGGATTCCAGCTTGCCGGACGACGAATACATCAGTCGCGAAATCGAAAAGGCTTTTCCGAAAGTGCTGGCGCAGCGCTACAAACCGCAGATGCTGCAGCACAAACTGCGGCGCGAAATCATTGCCACGCAGGTCGCCAGCGGCATGGTGGATTACATGGGTATCACCTTCGTATATCGCATGCAGGATGCAGCAGGTTCCACCGTGGCCGATATTGCCCGGGCCTTTATCACCGCGCGCGATATTTTCGAGCTGGATCGCTGGTGGCAGCAGATCGAGGAACTGGATCACCGCGTGGAGGCCAGCGAGCAGCTGGAGATGATGCGCATGCTGATTCGCCTGATGCGGCGCGCCACGCGCTGGGTGCTGCGCAATAATCGCTGTGGGGTAAACGTGCAGGAGGCCATCAGACGCTTCCAGCCTGGTGTGAAAATCGTGGCGGAAAGTCTGCCCACCGTGCTGCGGGGTCAGCGTCGCGAGCTGTGGGAATCGCGTCACAACCGTTATGTGGAGAAGAGTGTGCCATCGGCACTGGCGACTTTTATTGCCGGTGCCGACAATCTGTTGCCGGTTCTGGGGATCATCCAGGCGGCGGAGGTGACCGGCAAGCCGGTGCAGGACGTGGCGAACGTGTATTTCGCCATTGGCGCCCATCTCGATCTGCACTGGTTCAGCGAGGAAATCAATTCGCTCAACATAGAAAATCACTGGCAGGCGCTGGCGCGTGAAGCCTACCGCGACGATCTGGACTGGCAGCAGCGCACGCTTACTGTTGGCGTGTTGCAGATGGAGTCGGAAACCCAGAATGTGGACGAGCGCATCCAGTCATGGGCGGCACGCAACCAGGAGCTGATCGGTCGCTGGAACAGCATGCTGGCGGAGTTCCGCTCCACCGACACCAAGGAATTTTCAATGTACGGTGTGGCGCTGCGGGAGCTGATGGATCTGGCCCAGACCACGCTGCACAGCGATTACTGTCCAGTTTGAGAGAGTGTGCGGGCGGATGGCGCACCTGATTTTCGACCTGCATATCAGCCGCGACGAGTACCTGCGCTGGTACCAGGGCGGCGCGCGGGATGTGAATGCGGTGGCAAGGGATGGCCGCCGCGTGCGCTTTCCGGCCAGCAGCCTGCAGCGTTTCGTGCAGCATGATGGTGTACATGGCACCTTTGCGGTCTATTTTGATGACCACAACAAGCTGATCGGGGTGGAGCGGCTGGCCTAGGGATTTGCCGGGTGGGAGGGTATAATGCCGCCCCGATTCCATTCCCGCATTTATTCGTCAGGCTGCCGCATGCTGTATTCCCTTGCCCGCAAGTTGTTGTTTTCCCTGCCTACTGAAACGTCCCACTATTTTGCCCTGGACAGCATGGCCCTGGGGCAGAAGCTGCACATTACCCCGTGCGTGCTGCCGCAGCCGCAACAGCCGGTAGACCTGCTGGGCCTGCGGTTCCGCAATCCGGTAGGACTGGCGGCGGGGCTGGACAAGAACGGTGACTACATCGACGCCCTGGCGGCCCTGGGCTTTGGTTTCATCGAGATCGGCACCATCACTCCCCGTCCGCAGCCGGGCAATCCGCTGCCGCGCCTGTTCCGCCTGCCGGAAGCCACGGCCATCATCAATCGCATGGGTTTCAACAACAAGGGCGTCGACCATCTGGTGCGCCAGGTGCAGAAGGCAAAATACAGGGGCGTGCTGGGCATCAATATCGGCAAGAATTTCGATACGCCGGTGGAAAACGCGCTGGACGACTACCGCATCTGTCTGGAAAAAACCTGGGCGCTGGCCAGCTACATCACCATCAATATTTCCTCGCCCAACACCCAGGGCCTGCGGTCGCTGCAATATGGTGAATCGCTGGATCACCTGCTGGGTGGCCTGAGGGAAAGTGCTGAGAAACTGCAGACGCAACATCGCAAGCAAGTGCCGCTGCTGGTGAAGATCGCGCCCGATCTGGAACCGCAGGATGTGGAAACCATCGCCGCGCAGCTGCTGAAAAACGGCATGGACGGTGTGATTGCCACCAACACCACACTGGATCGCGCTGGCGTGGAAAATCTGCCCCATGGCAATGAGCAGGGCGGATTGAGCGGCGCGCCGGTGCGGGAAAAGTCCACCCGTGTTCTGCGGCAACTGGCGCAGGCGCTGGACGGCAAGCTGCCGATCATCGGCGTGGGTGGTATTACCGAAGGTGCGCACGCGGCGGAAAAAATTCGCGCCGGGGCGGATCTGGTGCAGATTTACACGGGCTTCATCTATCGCGGTCCGGCGCTGATCAGTGAGAGTGTTAAGGCTATTGCTGCGGAAAAAGCTGCCCGCAGGAAATAGAGTGCGGCGGACAAAAACGAAGGGCTTCCTTCTGGAAGCCCTTCACGGTTTGGCAGTCGTTATACTGCCCGGGTGATGGAGTCACCCGAATGAAAAACGGATGTACGGTTGGTACAAGATATTGCTGATTGCACCCCTCAAGGTCGCAGTTGGTCAAACAAAAGTGTGAAGTGTTGCAATCCGGCTCTGGATCAAAGGTTCACGATTTTGTGAACGCCGGAAACACCGATATAGCCAGACCATTGGTCGGACCGTCCTTCGCGCCAGCCGCTGAGCCAGTGCTGTCGTGCGGGAATATCCGCAAAGGGACATGATTCTCTGGAGCGTCCGCTTACGCCTGCCTGATATCCGCGAGTAAAGGCTCTGCCAGTTCTGTCGCGCTTTTGTCTCTTCATATCTGATCCACCTCTTTTTCTTTATTCGAGATTCGATTGGTCGACTTGCAGATGTTCGATTTTTCGATTTCCAATTAAGAGTTGAGAGAACCTGGAGATTGTTCGAGTCTTGCCGAGAATGATTGAGCGGGGCACCTCCTTTTGGCGTGTCGGACTTTCATTAATATCCAGATTGGACAGGGAAGTCGACAAATAGTTTGTCATAAGAATGACATTTTCTTATGAGCGGCAGTAATACCTGTAAACTGATCAAAAATGTGCTGAATTCAGATTATTCAGCCACTTAACGAGGAACTGAAAATCCGATGGCCACATTTGACTGGAACCCGGCGCGCCTGATAGTGACGTGCGGCGGCGGGCTGGAGAATTTTTTAGTAAAGGAAATTCAAGCGCTTGTCGGTGAGGAATACACGCTGTTGCGCGGCGCGGTTGAGGGGCCGGGATCGGCACGTGCGCTTTATAATATTTGCTTATGGTCGCGCATTGCGTCGCGTGTTTTGCTACCGCTGTCACAGTTTCCGTGGAAGAACGAGCAGGATTTCTATGACAACCTGCGCCAGATCCTGTGGCATGACCATTTCACCAATACCAGTTCCATCGCCATTTCCACTTCGGCAGACTCGGCTGTCAATCTCAATACCCAGTTCCTCACGCTGAAAGCCAAGGATGCGGTGATGGATCATTTTCGCCATTTCACCGGCGATCGCCCCAACGTGAACACCCGCGACCCCGATATTCGCATCCATGTGCACTTTGATCGGGAGATGGTGAATGTGGCGCTGGATCTTTCTGGGGAGCCCTTGCACAAGCGCGGCTATCGCGTGGCGCAAAATGATGCACCGATGAAGGAAACGCTGGCGGCGGGGCTGTTGATGGCGGCCGGCTGGCCGCATGCGGAGAAAACCCAGCTGATCGATCCCATGTGCGGGTCCGGCACGCTGCTGATCGAAGCGGCGATGATGCAGGCCAGCATGGCACCGGGCCTGTTGCGGCGCCGGTTTGGTTTCGAACACTGGCTGCATCACGATGCAGAACAGTGGCAGCAGTGCATCAACGAAGCGGCGCAGGCGGATCGTTCCGAGGACATGGAGTTTTCCATCAAGGGTTACGATTCCGATGTTTATGCCATTCAGGCGGCGGGGCGTAACGTCAAGTCCGCAGGGCTGGAAGGTTGCATCCACCTGGAGCGGCGTGAACTGGCGCATTTTTCCGTGCATGAAAAAAATGCGGCGGCCGGCGGGTTTGTGGTGTGCAATCCGCCATACGGCGAGCGTCTGGACAAGGACAGCGACCTGATTTATCTGTATCGCGCGTTTGGTCGCGTGCTGCAGAAATATTGCCAGCAGTGGCAGGTGGCACTGATCACCAACCAGATCGAATATGCCGACGTGCTGCAACTGGAAGACCCGCAGACCTATCGCGTGTTCAACGGACCCATCCGCTGTTTTATTCGCAGTGGCAGCGTGGTGCCGCGTGCCGCGCAATTCACGCCGGTGCCGCTGGTGTTGAGCCAGCAGGATTTTTCTGCGTCACCCGCGCGTGATCTGGTGAACCGCATCCGCAAGAACGTGAAGCAGCTGGGCAAGTGGGCCGAGAAGGAAGACGTCTACGCCTATCGCGTATATGACGCCGATATTCCGGAATACAATCTGGCGGTGGACTGGTACAACGGCCATCTGCATGTGCAGGAATATGCGCCGCCGAAAACCGTGGATGCCGACAAGGCGGCGAAGCGGCTGGACGATGCGCTGGCGGCGCTGAAATCCCTGTTTGAACTGCCGCCGTCGCGCGTGCATGTGAAAAGCCGGCAGCGCCAGAAAGGCAATCAGCAATACCAGAAACTGAATGACCAGAAACGTACCTTCACGCTGCAGGAAGGTGGCGCGCTGCTGCTGGTGAATTTCGATGATTATCTCGATACCGGTCTGTTCCTGGATCACCGGCCCACCCGGTTGCGTCTGCAGCAGCTGGCGAAGGGTAAGCGTTTCCTCAATCTGTTCTGCTACACCGGTGCCGCCACCGTGCATGCGGCGTATGGCGGCGCGAAGAAAACCGTGTCGGTGGACATGTCCGCCACCTATCTGCAGTGGGCACGCAACAACCTTTATCTGAACGGCTTTTCCGAAGCCGGCCACCAGCTGATCCGTAGCGATTGCATGAATTGGCTGCGCAATACCAACGACCAGTTTGACCTGATCTTTGTAGATCCACCGACGTTTTCCAATTCCAAGCGCATGCAGGGGCATTTCGACGTGCAGGAGGCGCACGAGGAATTGCTGGATCTGGTGATGAAGCGGCTGGAGCCAGGTGGTCTGGTGATTTTTTCCAATAATTTCAGGGGTTTCAAGCTGGCAGACGGATTGCGGGAAAAATACGTCGTGAAGGACGTTACCCAGTCGAGCCTGCCGCCGGATTTTGCCCGTGGCAAACCGATTCATCACTGCTGGGATCTGACGCTGAAACCGTCAGATCCGTAACCCGCCTTTGCAATCAAGAGCTTCGGCCATTCTCTGCTAGTCTGAAAGGATATAGGCAACAATATCGGCAGACGGAGCAGGGCATGGCAGGAGAGGGCAGCTTTACCCGCGACCAGATTCGCCATATCGGTGAATTCATTGAACGTGGTTTGCGGATCACCCGCGCGCGCATGCGTGAGCTGGGCATGCACGACGACGCCCTGCTGGACCCGGAAGAAAGCATCGACGAGCAGGTGGCTGTCCTGCGCTCGCTGTATCTGGAAGCGGAGAAATCCGCACTGCCTTTCAATTCCCGCGACGACCATTTCTGGCGAGTGCTGCGCGCCCGGCTGCAGCCGGTGGTGCTGGCCTACATCACGCACGCCCGTTTCATGCAGAGCCTCGGCAATATCCAGCCCGACATGTCGCCGGACGCGCTGGTGAACATCTATCGCGACCGCCTGGAAAATTCTGCCCGCTTTCGGCAGCTGTTTCTGGATCTGAACGAGAAACTGCGGCGCCAGGGTGGCATGACGGCTGCCGCACCCACGACAGATTCTCCCGCCAGATCGGTGTCGCCGGCGCCTGCCATCAGCACCACCAGTGAGAGCGCATCGATTCAGGGCAATGTTCTGAAAGCACTGGAAAAACAGTTGCGGGAGATGGAGAAGGCATTCAACCGGCAGGAAGAGATCAGCCGCAAGGCGCAGGAAGAAATTCTGGACCTCAAGGATGTGGTGCAGGAAAAGGACGATCAGCTGGCCGAGCTTGAGCGCAAGAATGCCAGGCTGGGGGAGCAGAACATGGCGCTGCAGCTGGCAGTGGATGCCGCCGGACGCTCCACGGGGAAAGTTGCTGCTGCACCGGTGTCTTCCGTGCTGGCAGTGGAACGGATGGCTAATGCCGATCAGCAGGAGCTGCTGCTGAAGATCGAGGCAATGGAGCGCGAACTGGCGTCGACTTCGGACGCGGCTTACAACGCGTTCATGGCCAGCTCGGATCTTGGCATCGTGATCCTGTTCATGCTCAGCAGTTTCAAGTGCGCCAGTCTGGAGCAGCTGGCAACCGAGATGGCGCGTTCGATTGCCACGTTTGGTGTGAAAGCGGTGGTGGGCGTGCGCATCGGCCCGGCCATGCATTATGTTGCATCCACCGGCGCGGATTTGTCGCTGCAGTCATTGCTGGAAGCCAATCGTGGACGCGGTGCGCTGGTGGAGGGGTTGCAGCTGATGCTGTTCGATGCCAGCTGTGCGGTGCTGATTCAGGAGCCACCCATGCAGGACCCCGACCGCTATGACCGACTCAAGGATAATCTGGGAACGCTGCTGCGCGGTGCCGCCGCGCGTCATGAATCCATTGAAGCCTCCCTGGCCGTGCAGCGACAGAAAACCCAGGTGGAGCAGCTGATTCTGCGCAGTCACGAGGTGTTCCAGAATTTTGAAAAAAATACGACCCGGCAGCAGGAGAAAATCAGCAAGGTGATGGGGCTTTTCGCCCACGATCTGCGCAAGGCGCTGGGTATTCCGGCGGGCGATCAGGCCAGCATCAAGCTGAATATGGAACTGAAAAAAGTGGAGGAATCGCTGCGGGGATTGTTCAGGTCGGCGGAATTGATCGACCCGGCCTTCGCCAAGAATATCAGCCGTGTGGCGCAGGGTATTCATGGCAAGCAGAAGGGGAGTGAAACCTGAGCATGTCTATTTGCTCTGGGCCAGCGTGTGTTCGGCATACAACGCCAGATACTTCTCTTCCAGTTCCTTGAAATTCTTTTGCAGGGTCATCAATTCTTCGGTTTGTTTTTCCAGTCGCAGCTTCAGGCCGGCAGTGAGCGATTCCTCCTGTCCGCCAGAATCCTGCAGTGACTGGGTCAGCTCTTCGTTTTCCCGCAGCAGCTGCTTGTTCTGGTTGGTCAGCAGGTAGATCTTCTCCACCATCACGGCGCTTTCTTCGGTGAACTGCTCAATGACGCGCACCATCTCCTCGCTGTCTTCCTGCGAACCTGTCGCGGGTGCGGACGCTGCCGGTACCATGGCTTCCAGACTTTCATCCAGCTTGCGCACACAGTTGCGTGTGGAGCCGATGGCTTCCTCCATGATGCCGACAGATTCCAGCAGACCCTGGCGATCCATTTCGTTTTCCAGTGCGTCGATTTGCTTGCGCAGCGTGCGGATCGTGTCGTTCTGACGGTTGATGATGTTGTTGAGCATGTCCAGGTTCTGGCTGGGATCGATGCTGGCGACCTTGCGTTGCTGCGGTGTGTTGTCGCCGCCGGAAAAACCGGATGTGGCAATGATCTCGTTGAAGGCTTCGTGCAGCAGGAACACCATCTCGCGCAGTTTTTCGGTGTTGGGAAAGTTCTCGCACAGGCTGAGCAGGGAGCGGTGCAGATGCTGTTCCATTTCCTGTGGCGACTGCGGGTTTTCCGTGACGTTGCCGATGAAATCCTGCAGCGGCTTCAGTTGCTTGAGCTGCTGCGTCTGTTGCGTGCGTGCGCCGTTCAGTTCGCTGATGCTCTGGTCCTTGGCTGCCAGTTCCTGACTGTGGGCATCGTTCAGCGTGCGGGTGGTCTGGTCGATGCGGGCGCGGATGATCTCGTGCAGCTTTTTGGCCAGTACATCGTAGTGCTTGATCTGGTCGCGCCAGGCCGATTCCTGGGTGGTGCCGGCCTGCAGGATGGCAAGTTCGTATTGCAGCGCATTGAAGCGCAATGCAATGGCAAGATCCTCCGGCGACAGATCCGGTTTCAGATCGACAATGCTCTGGCTGCAGTGTGAAGTGGTGATGTGGATTTCTTCTTCCAGATAACGCGCGGTGCTGTCGCCGCTCATGTCGTCGCGGTACTGGGTCAGGATGTCCTGCAGCTTGCGCAGCGTTTTTTTCTGGCGGAACAGCAGCAACAGCAGCATGCCGATGCCCAGCAGCAGCACGATCAAAACCTGGATGGCAATCAACTGTTCAGTAGTCATGGCAGCGCGCAGTGTCCGCAATGCAAAAATAGTCCATTGAAAAGTATGGATCATATTTTTCATAACGCGTTGAAAAGCCGATTGTTATTTTCATTCAAGAATCCGGGGCCGGCGCCGATATAAAGGATGGCCATCTCATTTTGCAGTCGGGATCAATTTCCAGCGCACCACACGCCTGCACCCCGCAGGCAGGAGCAATCCTCCATGCCCACACTTAACCCGTTGTCCCAGCGTGATTTTTCTGCCGGACTGCAGCCATTTCGCAAGGGTTTTGGTCATCAGTGCCGTGGCTCCATGCCGCAAACGGCGCCTGCCGCGCCCACCCTGAGCACCGAAACCGTACAAAGCTCGCTGGCCATTGCCTATGAAAAAATGCAGACCGTGCTGCAGAGCCGCCTGCAAACCGTCGGCGCGCCGGCAGCCACTCCAGCGGCTGAAAACAGCGAACAGGATTATTCCCCGCAATCGGTGGCCGATCGCATCGTGGGTTTCATTTCCGACCGCCTGACGCAGGAAAAGGCCAACGGTGCCTCGGATGAGGAATTGCAGGCACTGTACCAGCAGGCATTGCAGGGTGTGGAAAAGGGCTTGCGCGACGGCAAGGACATCATCAAGGCGCAGGGCTCTTTCGCCGGGGAAGTGAAGGATACGTTCTACGAAACCGTGAACCTGATTGCCGATGGCCTGGAAGAACTGGGCGAGAGCCTGTTTGGCGAGATTCCTGATGCAGAAACCCCGGACGCAGAAACCCCGACCACACCGGCGCCGACGACCGGTTCCGGGTTTGAAGCCTCGCTCACGCAGATGGCAATGGAGCGCAGCCGCAGCTTTGAAATGGAAGTCACCACGCAGGAAGGCGACAAGGTGAAGATTCTGGTGAATTCCGGGCAGTCGTTTTCCGGCCAGCAGGTGAATTACGCCGATGGCAGCACCAGCATCGATGGTTTTGAGGCGTCGTTCTCGTCGTTCGACAACCTGTCGTTCAGTGTGGAAGGCGATCTGAATGAAGAGGAACTGGCCGCGCTGAACGATCTGTTCGGACAGGTGAATGATGTGGCCGAGACTTTTTACGGCGGCAATATCGAGCAGGCGTTCGATCAGGCCATGACGGTGGGCATGGACCCGGAGCAGCTGGCCAGCTTCGCCGTGAACATGAACCAGACCGAAACGGTGGCGGTGCGCAATACCTATGTGTCCGTGCAGAACATGGCAGGGCCGGTGCGCAGCAATCCTTATGAAGACCTGTTCCAGCGGCTGGGTGATTTTGCCAAACAGGTGAAGCAGTCGGCGGAAGCGGTCGACAGCATCGCCAGCAGTCTGGACAACATCAAGTCCCTGTATGCCGATCTGCTGGGGCGCCTGCATCCCGGTCGCGGCAATGATGAAGGTCGTCGCGCTGACAGGGGCAACGACTTCCAGCGCTTCATGAACCGTCTGGCCAGCTGAGGCCGGACCGCAGCAAAAAGTGAATTAATAAATACTGTTTAACGGCAACTTCAGGGTTGCCACACAGCCCGCCGCGAATTTAATCGCGAGCGGGCTGTTTTTTTGTCCGTGCTCCCGCTATTTTGACGATCGATCCCACCGGTGACGGGTTGACTCAATACGGAGAAAGGCAAGCATGGTCTGGCGCGTGATGGTAGGCATGATGCTGTGGTGGATGGCGCAGATAACACTGGCGACCAGTGTTACGGTGCCTGAGGCGCTGCAGCCCTGGAAAGACTGGGCACTGTTCGGTGAAGACGGTGCCGGCTGTCCCTTTCATTATCAGGATTTCCAGCAGAAGCAGTGCGTCTGGCCTGGCCAGTTGAGCCTCAACGCCGATGCCACCGGTCTGCGCTTCGAACAGGACTGGCATCTGTATGCCGAAAGCACGCTGCAACTGCCGGGCTCGGAGGGTTTCTGGCCCACCGGCGTGACGGCCAATGGCAAGGCCGTGGCGGTGGTGGAGCAGGATGGTCGCCCGCAGGTCACGCTGCCGGCAGGGCGCTATCGCGTCGCCGGCACGATTCCTTTCCAGAGCAAACCCGATTCCCTTCTCATTCCGTCCCAGACCGCACTGGTGCAGCTGAAACAGCAGGGTGTGCCGGTGGCCAATCCGCGCATCGATGCCGACGGCCGCCTGTGGCTGGTGGAACGGCAGACCGAAGCCACCGAAACCAGCGCCAGCGAGGAACGCCTCACCCTGCGCGTGTTCCGGCATCTGGTGGACGACATTCCATTCCGGATCGAAACGCGGGTGGAACTGGAAGTGGCCGGCAAGCCGCGCGAGATGCAGCTGGGCAAGGTGCTGTTCAGTGATTTCCTGCCGCTGAAATTTGAAAGCCCGCTGCCGGCGCGTGTTGATGCCGATGGCACGCTGCGGGTGCAGGTGCGGCCGGGGCAGTGGACGTTGCAGATCGATGCCCGCCGCAGTGGCGCGGTGCAGCAGCTGGCGCTGGAAACCGTGGCCGGACGGGAGTGGCCGGAAGATGAAATCTGGGTGTTTGAAACCCTGCCGGACCTGCGCCAGATTCGCGTCGAAGGGGTGAGCAGCATCGATCCCGGCCAGACCGCGTTGCCGCCGGAATGGCAACAGTTTCCCGCTTACCGCCTGCAGCCGGGCGACACTATGACGTTTGCTGAACTGCGGCGCGGCGATCCGCAACCGTCGCCCAACCAGCTCAGTCTGGAGCGGCAGTTCTGGCTGGATTTCAGCGGTGACGGCTTTACCGTGCGCGACCGCATCAGCGGCACGCTGTATCGTGACTGGCGCCTGACGGCCAATCCGGAACTCCAGCTGGGCAGCCTGGAACTGAACGGCCAGCCGCAGGTGATCACAACGCTGGCGGGTGAAAACGGCGCAACCCGCGGCGTGGAAGTGCGCAGCGGCGCGTTGCAGGCATCGGCACTCAGCCGTCTGGACAATGCCGGCAGCCTGCATGTGCACACGCTGCCATCCACCGGCTGGCAGCACGACGTGGACCAGCTCAGCGCCACGCTGCAACTGCCGCCGGGCTGGCGCGTGTTCACCGTGACCGGCGTTGAGCGTGCGCTCAATACCTGGACTGGTTCCTGGAACGTGTGGGACATCTTCATCGTGCTGATTGCGATCGTGGCGGTGATCCGTCTGCGCGGACCGGTGGCCGGTGTGCTGTGTGCGCTGGCGCTGATTCTCATCTATCCGGAAGCATCTGAATTCCTCTACCTGTGGCTGAATGTCATCGCCGTGATGGCGGTGCTGTTTTTCCTGCCGCAGGGCAAGCTGCGCACCGTGCTGCGCTGGTATGGCTCGGCGTCGGCGCTGGTGCTGGCGCTGTGGTTTTTGTCGTTCATGGTGGAGCAGGCGCGGCTGGGGCTGTATCCGCAATTGCAGCAGCCGTGGACGCAGATGGGACAGAGCAACTACTACAGCAGTTATGACGACAATGCCGGCAGCGCTGCCGATTACGCTGCGGCGCCGGCTCCCGCGCAAATGGCCGAGGAAATGGCGGCCGACGTGGCGCCGGGCGGTGCCCATCGTGCGCTGTCGAAAGTGGCGTCTCCGCGCAGTGCGGAACCCAAAAAAGCCAACGTCGAACGTTTCGATCCCAACCTCGCCGCGCAGACCGGCCCTGGCCAGCCGCGCTGGGAATGGATGCAGACCTCGATCTACTGGAACGGTCCGGTCACCCGCGACGAACAGTTCAGCGTGTATCTGCTGACGCCGTGGGAAAACCGTCTGCTGGCCTGGCTGCGCGTGATTCTGGGCGTGCTGATGCTGGCGAGCGTGCTGGGCGTGCAGAAAATCAATGGCCAGTGGAAAGTGGCGGGCTGGCGTCCGCGTGCGTTGCAATCGGCGGCGGCGCTGGTGTTGCTGGCGGTGCTGCTGCCCGCTGCGCCGCAGGCCCGTGCCGCCGACATTCCTGATAACGAAATGCTGGAGACACTGAAGCAGCGCCTGCTGCAGGAACGCGACTGCACGCCTTCCTGTCTGGGCATCGAACGCACGCATCTGCAATTGAACGGCAATCGTCTGACCGTGCGCTTCAGCGTGCACGCGCAGCAGGATCTGTACTGGCCGCTGCCGGACAGCCAGCAGCAGTGGCGCATCGACGGTGTGCAGCTGGACGATCAGCCGCATGTGGTCAGCCAGTTCGAGCGTCCGCAACTGCAACTGCCGCTCAGCGTCGGCGCGCACGACGTGCAGCTCACCGGCACCGTCAATCCGCAGCGCGAATTCCAGCTGACATTCCCGGTGATTCCACACAACCTGAGCGTCAGTGCCGACGGTTGGGATGTGCGCGGACTCGACAACGGCCGTCTGCAGGGCAATGGCCTGTACTTCTATCCCGGTGCGCGCGACGTGCAGACAGAAGCAGCGGAAGAAAAACAGCTGACCCCCGATCCGGTGCCGCCGTTCGTGCTGGTGCAGCGGGAACTGAAACTGGGGCTGAACTGGTATCTGGAAACGTCGGTGAAACGCGTGGCGCCGGAGCAGGGTGGCATCACGCTGGAAATTCCGCTGCTGCCGGGCGAATCCATTACCACGCAGGATGTGGAAGTCAGCAACGGCAGGGCGCGCATCCAGCTCAAGCCGGGGCAGTATGGCGTCGGCTGGATTTCCACGCTGGAAAAGGCCGCCACGCTAACACTGCAGGCCGACGAAAAGGGCGAGTGGAGCGAACACTGGATTGTCGATCCGTCGCCGCTGTGGCATCTGGAGGCTGAGGGCATTGCACCGGTGAAGCAGGGCGCGGTGGAGCAGTGGCGCCCGTACTGGCGGCCTTATCCCGGTGAAAAAGTCGTGCTCAACATTACGCGGCCGGAAGCGATTGCCGGCGCCACCACCACCATCGACCAGATCAACCAGACCTGGACGCCGGGCCTGCGCGAATCCCGCAGCGTGCTGAAACTGCATCTGGTGAGCAGCAAGGGCAGTGAACAGCACATCGAACTGCCGCCGGGCGCGCAGGTGAAGCAGGTGAAAGTGGATGAAGATCCGCGTGCCGCCGACGAGGACAGCAGCAAGGTGATTGTGCCGGTGAATCCTGGCCAGCACTGGATTGAAGTGGAGTGGCGCCAGCCGGAAGAACACAGCGTGCGCGTGCAGACACCGGCGGTGGCCATTGGTGCACCTTTCGTGAATCACAGCATCCAGGTGGACCTGCCGGCCGATCGCTGGGTGCTGTTCGCCGGTGGTCCGGCCATGGGTCCGGCGATCCTGTTCTGGGGCGTGACGATTGTGACGCTGCTGGTGGCGGTGGTGCTCGGCCGTTTCCGCCAGCTTCCGCTGAAAACCGTGCACTGGGTGCTGCTGGTGCTGGGTCTGTGCGCCGGCTGGATTCAGGCGATGATTCCGGTTGCGCTGTGGTTTTTCGCGTTGCACCAGCGCAGCAAACTCAATCCGCAGTCGCTCACCCGCACCCAGTTCAATCTGCTGCAGCTGTTCCTGGCCGCGTTCAGCATCTTTGTCTTCTTCGTGCTGGTGGCGGCGATTCCCAATGGACTGCTGGGTACGCCGGACATGGGCGTGACCGGCAACGGTTCCAGCCAGTATCAGCTGAACTGGTTTGTGGATCGCGGTGAAAATGCGCTGACCCAGGCCTGGGTGATTTCGATTCCGCTGTGGATCTACCGCGCACTCATGCTGGTGTGGTCGCTGTGGCTGGCACTGCATCTGCTGACCTGGCTGAAGTGGGGCTGGCAGGCGTTTACCCACGAAGGTTACTGGCGCAGCGATGTCATCGTGAAAGAAAAAGCCGTGGTGACCAAGTCCGCGCCGGAGCAGAAAAATCCATGAAGGAAGTCGTGGTTCTGTATGGCACGTCCGCGTGTCATCTGTGCGAGGTGGCGCAGGAGTTGCTCCGCGCCACCCTGCATCCGGATTTTTTCGACATCCGCCTGGTGGACATCGCTGACTCTGATCCTTTGATCGAGCGCTACGGTGTGCGCATTCCGGTGCTGCTGCGGCAGGATGGCGCCGAGCTGGGCTGGCCGTTCGGCGTGCAGGAGCTGATGGATTTTCTGGATGAGCCCGATAAGTGAGGGGGCTTCGGATGCCGGGCACGGTGCACTGCAATCGGCTGCCTGATCCGGATCAAGAGAAGGCCGGTCAGTGTGTATCGGTTCTGATAAATTCTGGTACCTTCTGCAGAAGCGTCATATAGCTGCTGGCGCGCGCAGTCCGACAACAATAAACAGGGGAACGTTGCATGATCACCGCTGAAACGCTGAAAAAGTTTGCGCCCAAAATCAAGGACCCGGTGTTGCACGCCAGTGCGCTGGAAGCCGCGCGCCAGAACAGTTCCGTGAACACGCCGCGCCGCCTGTGTCATTTCATGGGGCAGATTTTTGTGGAAACCGGTGGCTTCACCGCCATGGAAGAAAACCTCAACTACAAAAATCCGGAACGGCTCGACGCAATTTTCTCCGCCGTCAAAGGCGTTGAAGATGCGAAGGCGCTGATCAAGCTGGGGCCGCAGGCCATTGCCAATCGCGTGTATGCCAATCGTGTCGGCAATGGCAATGAAGCCAGTGGCGATGGCTGGCGTTATCGCGGGTCCGGTTACAAGCAGCTCACCGGGCGCGCCAATTACCGCGACATCGGCAAGATCGTCAAAATGGATCTGGAAAGCAATCCGGACATGGCCCGTGATCCGCTGGCCGCCGCGCGCATTGCCTTTGCATTCTGGGATGCGCGGCAGTGTTCGCTGCTGGCGGATGCGGGCGATGTGGAAGGCATTACCGAAAAGGTGAATGGTCCGGCGAAGCTGGGCCTGGCTGAGCGCCGCGATGCAACGTTGCGCGCGCTGGGCATCTGGAAGGCGTAGGTTTCAATTCCGGCAATTGCAGTGTGGCAGTGGTGTAGCGGTGGTGAAGATTTTCCGGATCGGATTGTTGTGGTGTCTGCTGCTGGCGGGCCTGCCTGTGGTTGGTGACGAAGTGGGAGACGGTGCCGCCTTCAAATCCCGTTGCGACGCCGGCGATGCGCGGGCCTGTCTCCAGCTGGGCGAAATGCTGTTGTTTGGCACGGGCGGTGAACTGGACCCGAACAAGGCGGTGCGGATGTTCCGCAAATCCTGCGCCGGTTATGACAGCCTCGGTTGCGTCAATGTCGGTCTGCTGACTCATCACAAGGGCGCCCTGCGGCAGGACAACGCGGGCATCATTGCGGCGGTGCAGCAGGGTTGCAGCAACGGGCATGTGATCAGCTGCACGCATCTGGGATTCAAGTATCAGGCGGGGCAGGGGCTGACGCGCAGTTATGTTCGGGCGGCGGAACTGTACCGCATCGGTTGCGACGGCGGTGATGCCAAGGCTTGCTCCCATCTGGGTGTGCTGCTGGAAAACGGACTGGGCGTGACACAGGATGTGGCGCAGGCCCGGGCTTTGTATCAGCGGGGTTGTGACGGCGGCAATGCACGGGGCTGCCAGTTCCTGTCGTTCATGGAGCGTCGTGCCGCCCCAAGCGCGCCCTGAATTTCTACTCCGTCGCCTTCTCGCCCGACTGCAGCAGCAGCCAGGTGCAGCCGAAGCCCGCCGACCAGGAGGTCTTGTCGTCGATCAGCGGACTGCCTTCCACTTCCGATCCTTCCAGAAAATGATTGCGCAGGAACAGGCCGTACCACGCATGGCGCGTGCGGCGGCTGAAGGTGATCTGCGTGTCCCAGCCGGAGAAGCCGCCACCGCCGTGATAGGCCGGACGCTCGGGTGTGGCGAATTCATCGGTCACACCGTAGTAGTAATCGTGATTGCGTTCGCTGGCGAACGGCGCGGCCAGGCGGGCGCCCAGGCTGAAATCGTGCGGCAGCGGCAGGTCCCAGGCGATCGACGGCGTGATGATGTAGCCGCGGTCGTGCAGGTGACTGTCCTCGTAGGTGGACACCAGATGCACGCGGGTCTGCACGCGCCAGTGCTTATCCAGCTGCATCTTGATCTGCGGCCCCCATTCCAGCGACGGCTCCAGATCTGGCATGTCTTCCCGCAGGGGGGAATCCTCGCTTTTCACCGGTTGCGAAATGGCGGCGCTCCAGTCGACGGAAAAGGTCGCGTTGCTGAAGATGCGGAAGCGGTTCTGCTCGCGGTCCAGACGCAGGCGGTCGCCGCGATAGATGCCATAGGGAATGGGGGCCGCGTAGCTGTGACCGTGGCTGCTGCCCCGGTAGTCGGCCAGACGCGCCGCCGCCACGCCCAGGCCCAGTTCCCATTTGGGCAGGCCTTCTTCCTGGTCTTTTTCGTTTTGTGTATCCGCGTGAACGGGGCCGCCAGCCGCCATCAGGCAGGCCGCAGCGAGGGGGAGCAGCAGTGAAAAACGCATGGGGGAGGGATCACCTGCAGTGAACGGTCAGGTGTCCAGAATAGGGGTTGCGCGGCGTTTTTCAATGGCTGACCATTCCTGATTCACCGTCTTGTGAATCAGGAGAATGTTCATGCCGTCCATCGATCCCCGTCCCGGTCAGATGAAAGCTGCGCTGGCCAGTGTTCCTGCCGGCGTGCCGGTCACCATGCTCAACCTGCTGCGCTTTCGTGAGCAGGCGGAGTATCCTGGTCAGGCGTCCGAACTCAGCGGGCGTGAGGCCTATGAAATCTACAAGCAGAATGCGGTGCAGCATATCGAGGCCATTGGCGGCAAGGTCGTGATGCAGGCCAGAACGCCCGCCGCCATCATTGCGCCGGAAGGGGAGCAGTGGGACGAGATGCTGCTGGTGTGGTATCCGTCGATTGCCGCGTTTGTCTCGATGGTCATGAATCCCGGTTATCAGGCGTTTACCGTGCATCGCACTGCCGCGCTGGCGGATGCACGGCTGATTGCCACGGTGGAATAAGCGGCGGCGGGTTGCTCAGGCCAGGGCCGGCAGGTCCCGCAGCAGTTGCTCCAGGGCCGAAGTGCCCAGCCCGGCGTTCTGCCCGTGACGGACATAGGTGTGCAGCATCTGCCGGGTCTGCTGGCCCACCTTGCTGAAGTGATATTCCAGAAAGGCCTGGGCGTTGAAAGCGGGCACCAGGGGCAGGGTGTGCAGCATTGTCCACAGCACCGGACGGTTCAGCAGGGCCTTCAAAGGCAGTGGCACTGTGTCGCCGCTGCGCGCCGCTTCCGCCGCCACCGCTTCCCGGGCCGCTGCGATGGCAACCGCCAGCACCGGGTGGCCGGCGTACTGCCCCAGCTTCCAGTCCGCAATTTCCAGCCCGGCGATGACCGGAATCATCAGCGCCGACAGGCGTGCCGAATGGGCGGCCATGCCGCGTTTGGTGGCGGCACGCAGCCCGCCGCGATTCAGATAGTCAGTGATGGTCCGGCTGGCAGGACTGTCGGCGTCGAACAGGGCGCAGGGGCCGGGCGGCAGCAGCGCGGTGATGCCCGTGCGGTCGGCCGGTTCGTGCGGCAGGGGCGACTGCCAGGCGGAAAACTGGATGACGCCCTGCACCAGCGTGCGATGCACGGCGCCCTGGTCGCGGATGTACTGCATGTCCTCCGGATCGGGCTGGAGTGCCACGATGCCGGCGTTGCCGGTGGCGGCGATCAGGGCCGGCAGCCAGGGTCCGCGCAGGGCGTCCGAGGGCGTCGTGATCCAGACCTGATCGATGTTCTGGCCGGACACTTCCTCCGGCGTCGTGGCTACCCCGAAACCGCGGATATCCTCGCTGTGCACCGACAGCAGTCCCTGGTGATTCAGCCGGATGCCGTCCTGCAGGCGTGCCCGGTGGTGCTCCCGCACAAAATAGGTCACCCGCGCTCCGGCTTTCAGCAGTGCGGCTCCAAACACCGTGCCGGTGGCGCCGGCTCCCACAATCAGAATATGCATGACAGTCAGTCCCTGGATTGGCAGAACGCCGATGCTAAGCCAGGCGCGACGCAATTCCCATCCCGGGATCGCTGCGGCCACCGTCAAATTCATTCCCCCGCCAGCGGGTTTGAATATAAAATGTGCGCCCCTCGTGACCACTGTTCGGAATCGTCCATGAAATCCGCCTTGTCCATCGTTCTGACGCTTGCCTGCCTGTCGGCGGCCGTTGCCCAGGGTGCCAGTGCCCCGGAATCCGCCACCCCGGTTCTGAAAACCCAGCAGGTTGCGGCCGACGCCATTCCTGCCAACTGGTGGGGCAAGTACGGCTGGGAGTGGGACATCATTCCGGCCGGCACGCCGGTGCGCCTGTGTGGCACGTTTGAAAACCGCACCGCGATGTACAGCAACCAGGGCGATCTGAAGCCGGCCCTGTTTCTGCCGCGCAATGAGGCGGGCACCTTTGCCGGCCAGCACAAGCTGGGCTGGGTGCAGGTGCAGACCAGCAAGGGGCTGTACTGGACGGATTACCGCGACGTGGAACCGGTGTTTGCCGTCGGGAAAAAACAGCCGGGCGGTCAGTCGCAGCCGTGAGCGCGCATCATCCCAATTCGGTGCTGTTGTTGCGCCAGCGCCAGCTGGCAGCAGCCACCCGGCCGTTTCTGGCACGGGGCAGCAAGGTGGTGAGGTGTGAACATTGCCTGCTGGCGCAGAAAGACTGCATTTGTGCCGAGCGTCCGCAGGTGGATGGCCGCAGTGCATTCTGTTTCCTGATGTACCACGGCGAATCGCGCAAGCCGAGCAATACCGGCCGTCTGGTGGCCGATGTCGTGCGGGACAATCATGCCTTCCTGTGGGATCGCACCCAGCCAGACCCGCAACTGCTCGCGCTGCTGCAGGATGCCCGCTATGCGCCCATGCTGGTGTTTCCCCACGAATATGCCGAGCCGGCCCGCTGCATTCATTCGCTGCGGGAAGTGCCGTGTCTTCAGAACGGGCAGGACGGGCAGAACGGGCTGGACGGAAAAATTCCGCTGTTCGTGATGCTGGACGGCACCTGGCGGGAAGCCAAAAAAATGTTCCGCAACAGTCCGTATCTGGCGGCATTGCCGGTGCTGGGGATTCAGCCGGCGCAGCTGTCGTCCTATCTGATGCGCGATGCCGCGCACCGGCACCAGCTGTGCACGGCGGAAGTGGCGATCGAGGTGCTGCGACTGGCGGAGGAGAATGCCGTGGCCGACGCGCTGGCCGGATACTTTGCAGTGTTCTGTCGCAGCTATCTGACCGTCAGACCGCAGCTGCTGGAAAAGGACCGCGCGGCAGGTCAAACAGGGCTTGCGCATTCGCCGTCGTAATGGCGGCCAGTTCTTCTGCGCTTATTCCGATGCAGTCCGCCACGGCCTGCGCAATGTGCGGCAGGTATTTGGGTTCATTGCGCCGTGATTTGGGCTTGGGCTTCAGATCGCGCGGCAGCAGATAGGGGCCGTCGGTTTCCAGCAGCAGCCGGTGCAGCGGAATGTCCCGCACCTGTTCACGCAGGTGAGTGCCGCGACGCTCGTCACAGATCCAGCCCGTAATGCCGATATGCAGATCCAGCGCCAGATAGTGCTGCATTTCCTCGGCGCTTCCCGTAAAACAGTGCGCCACACCACCCTTGATGCGATGCCGGAATTTTGCCAGCAGTGCCAGCTGGTCGGCATGGGCGTCGCGTTCGTGCAGGAACAGGGGCAGACCGGTACTGGCGGCGATTTCCAGCTGCTGTTCAAACACGAAGCGTTGCTGATTGGCGTCCGACAGCATGCGGTTGTAATCGAGCCCGGTTTCGCCGATGGCAACCACCGCCGGATGGCGCGCCAGCGTCAGCAGTTCGTCGGCGTGCCGCTCGGTCCAGCTGTTTGCATAATGCGGATGCACGCCAGCCGTACAGAAAAGTCCGTTGCCGAATTGCGTGCACAGCTGGATGGCGTGCTGCGAGAGCGGCAGATCGGTGCCGGTGATGATCAGGTGACTCACGCCAGCGGTGTGTGCTGCGGTGAGCACGTCGGCGCAATCGTGGGCGAAAGCGGAATCGGTGAGGTTGATGCCAATATCGATCAGCGGTGCAGGCAAGCGAAAATCCCCGGCGCAGGCAGTGAGTGCAGTCGCAACCCACTGCCACGCGTGTCATTCCAGCAGGGATTGCATGATCTCGGTGGCCCAGCGCAGCGCTTCCATGTAGGCCTGTTCAAACGCGTCCTGGGAAATACCGATGGCCTCCAGTGCCTGCCAGTCGATCTGTTCCCAGTGCCCCTGTTCGTGCGCAGCCACCGAGTGCAGCATTCTACCGGCGGGACCTTCGTAACGTAAGAGCGCACAGTTCACTTCATCATTGAACGGCAGCGACTGCAGGATGGTTTCCTTGGTCTGGTCGAAGAACGCATCGATGAAGGAGAACATGCCGATGGTGAAATAGATATCGCGGTTGGCGACATTTGCCCGCTGTGCCAGCAGCTCCATCATGCGGGCGCGGGTCAGCGTGAGCGTGATCAGTTCGCTCGGTTTGTCCGACATGCGTGACAGCGCAATGATGCTGGCCCACTGCTTCAGTTCCCGCAGCCCTATCATCGCCATGGCGCGCCGGATGCTGTCGATCTTGCTGCGGGTGGCGTAACGTGCCGTATTGCAGATGCGCAGCAGCTTGGTGCTCAGGGAAATGTCGTGTGAGATCACTTTTTCCAGCTGGCCCAGATCCACATCCGGATTCTGCACTTCCGCCAGCAGACGCATTACTACCATTTTGTTGGATGGAATGGTGTCGCCACGAATGTTTTGCGGGCGGCACAGGAAATAGCCCTGAAAATAGTGGAATCCCAGGGATTTGCAGTGATCGAATACACTGTAGTCTTCCACTTTTTCCGCCAGCAGCTTGACCGGATATTTCCGTAGCTGCTGCACCA
Organism: uncultured Moraxellaceae bacterium; assembly: GCA_964491665.1. Lineage (GTDB taxonomy): Bacteria > Pseudomonadota > Gammaproteobacteria > Pseudomonadales > Ketobacteraceae > Ch67. Next base: position 68,377 of record CAZBII010000001.1, on the reverse strand, counting down.
GTGTTACCAGCGCATCGCCATGATGCTGCAAGACATCAATCTTGACGATGTCGGCCAGAAGCAGCAATTCATGCCATTTGGGATCGAATACAAAGTCGTCCAGCGCAATCACAAAGCCGGCTTTTTTTAGCTGCATGACGTTGCGCACCACTTCCGCGTCCGGTTCCACGCTTTCCAGAATTTCAATGGTGACAAAATGCGGATCGAAAGGCGGCGGCGACAGCAGCCATTTGCGCGTGAAATTGATGAAGGCGCGTTTATTGTCGGTGGCCTTGTCGATTCCCACTTCAGCAAAGGCGTTCACCACCAGCTGCGAAGTGGCCACATCACCGTCCCATTGCCACCCGGCCTGTTGTGGCGGGCGAAACAGCAGTTCGTACGCTTCCACCTGCAAGCGGGTGTCATAAATCGGCTGGCGCGCCAGCAGAATATTGGTTGACTCCATCGAATGCACAACCCGATTGGTAAAAAACTGGTTTGTCTGTTCAGTGTAGATCACCCGGCGGGTTTGCCGGCAGGTTTATAAGCAAAGGTCATAATGTCGCGTATTTTGTCGACTACACTGAAAACAATCGTTCCTTCAACTATTTGTGGAAAGCAGCATGGCCAGTATTCTGGATAGCGTTGACCAGCGAACCCAGCTTGTCGGGGAAAACCGCCTGGAACTGTTGATGTTTCGCCTGCAGCGGGGAAACCTGTTTGCAATCAACGTGTTCAAGATCCAGGAAGTGCAGACGATGCCGAAGTTGACGGTTATGCCGAAGAGCCACCCGCATGTGGTCGGCGTGACCCATGCGCGCGGTCGCACCATTCCGGTCATTGACCTCAGCGCCGCCATCGGTCTGGGGCCGCTGCAGGATCGCACCAACTGCAACATCATCATTTCCGAATACAACATGACGATCCAGGCCTTCATGGTCAAATCGGTTGACCGTATCGTCAACATGAACTGGGAAGAAATCATGCCGCCACCCAAAGGCGCCGGACGCAGCCACTATCTCACCGCGATCACCAAGGTGGACAAGCAGATCGTCGAAATCATCGACGTGGAAAAGGTGTTGCAGGAAATCTCGCCGAGCAACACACTGGTCAATCCCGATGTTCTGGATGCCGACATCCGGTCACTGGCGGAAGGTATCGAAATTCTTGCCGTGGACGATTCCACCGTGGGGCTGTCGCAGGTCCGGGAAACGGTGGGCCAGCTCGGCATCCGCATTCTCAGTGCGCGTGACGGTGCTACCGCGCTGCGCATGTTGAAGAAGTGGGCCGATGAAGGCGTCGATGTACCGCGCAAGCTGGCAATGGTGATTACCGATGCGGAAATGCCGGAGATGGACGGCTATCGTCTCACCAAGGAAATCCGTGAGGATTCCCGCCTGAAGGATCTCTATGTCATCCTGCACACATCGCTCAGCGGCAGTTTCAACAACGCCATGATCCAGAAGGTGGGTTGCGATGCTTTCCTCTCCAAGTTCGAGCCTGACAAGCTGGCGCTGACGGTGCAGAACCGGATCAAGGAATACCGCCAGCGCTTCCCCGTCAGTCACTGATTCCGTTTGCCCCTGCAGAATGTCCGGCGGTCAATAGCGCCGCCGGGATACCCCGTATTTTCTTGATATGTGTCAGCATGCGCGGTCATTACCTCTTCATGGATAGTTGCGATTGACGCAAGTCATTATTCGCCGTCTGCCTTCTCTCTAGACTTGCTTCCAACGACATTCATAACGTTTTGTTTTCATTGGGTCTGGATAGAAGGAAGGTAACTATATGATTAAATCTTCAGTAACTGCTCTGGCGCTGGGTGTGGCTCTCGTTTCCGGTTCGGCGCTGGCCTATGAAACAGGCGATGTGATCGTGCGGGTGGGTGCCGCTGCCGTTGACCCGCAGGAGAAGAGTTCTGAGTTGTATCTGGATGGTGGTGCAGTGGCGGGTAGCTCGGCAGGCGTGGACAGCGATGTGCAGCTGGGCCTGAGCATTACCTATCTGCTCAATAACAATGTAGGTGTGGAAGTGCTGGCGGCTACTCCGTTCTCTCACACCATCAGTGCCAGCATTCCTGGTATCGGTACCGTGGAAGATGCTGCGGAAATCAAGCACCTGCCGCCCACCTTCAGCTTCCAGTTCTATCCGCTGGGTGCCGGCTCCAGATTCCAGCCTTATGTGGGCATTGGCTTGAACTACACCACCTTCTTTGATGAAGAAGCCTCGGATGATCTGAATGCAGTCACTCAGTCTGCGCTGAGCATTCCCGGCGAAGCTTCCCTGGATCTGGATGACTCTTTCGGTTTTGCCTTCGAAGTGGGCTGCGACTTTGCCATTACTGACAATCTGGTGCTGAATGCCGCTGTCTGGAAGGCAGACATCGATACCACTGCTACCTTCAGCTATGTTGATGGCACTGAAATCACCGCAGACGTGGATATCGATCCATTCGTCTACATGATCGCGGCTGGTTACAAATTCTGATGCAGTATTGCAAACAGCGTCGACTCTGACGTTTGCCTGAAAAACTTTCCTCTCCTGGCCGGCAACGGCTATCTGGTTGGAAGCCCCTCTCATGAGGGGCTTTTTTCTTGCGGCCCGGACGTGCCAGAATGACTGCATGACCGAATTTCTCCCGCCAACTGATTATGCATTTCGCTGCTTCATCGGCGTTCCGCTGAACGCGGGTTTGCAGGTGCTTCTGCAGGAAGAAGTGGTCGCGCTGCGCTGTCAGTCCTGGTCGCACCGGGTGCTCTGGGTGGAGCCGCGCAACTGGCATTTGACACTGGCATTTCTGGGGAATCAGACAGAACAGTTCAGGGAGCAGTTGCAGATCAGATTGCAACGGGTGCTGGAGAGCGTGCCGTCGTTTGCACTGCATTCACGCTGGATCAGCGGCTTTCCGGATGCGCGCTCCCGCATCGTTGCGCTGGAACTGCATTCCACGCCGGCCCTGCAGCAATTCAAAGCCCTGGTTGACAACGAACTGATGCAGTTGGGATTCCAGCCGGAGCTGCGTCCGTTGCGGCCTCACATCACGCTGGCGCGATTCCAGCGCAATCAGTCACCGCATGTGGAGCCGTTTGTGTGTGCCCATGAAATGAGTGTGCAGGGTGTGACCCTGTTTCGCAGCCTGCCCACGCCGGCCGGTTCTGAATACCAGCCTGTCTGGAATATTGCGCTGCCGGTCAGAGGTGATAGCTGATCGCGAAATAGTGGCCGTCGAACGTAATGTCGGTTTCCAGACTTTCCACATCATCCAGTGTCAGCTGCAACTTGCGATAGCCAGCTTCCAGTCCCAGCCCGAATGAAAATTCATAACCGGCTTTCAGCCAGACGTCGTAGAAACTCGAGCCGTCGTAGGCAAGGCCGTTGCCTTCCGTTCCCACATAAAGACCACTCACGGGAAGATTGATCTGCACCTTGCCGTAGAGCAGTGGCACCGCGAAATCCAGGTTGCGGGTGGCGCGAATCGAGCCGAAGGAATTGCTGCCAACTGTGACAAACTCGCCGTTGAAATTGCGCCCGGTCAGACCCAGATCGAGATTAAGCCAGTTGTCCAGCAGCTGGTAATACAGGGTGAGATCGGTGTGGCTCAGATCCACGTCGGTGACGACCAGCGAATCTTCCGCGAACGTCTGTCCGTCGTAGGTGATTTCGGTGCGCAGGATGTTGCGCCCGGTTTCCTGCATGTCAGTGTGGGCGAGTCGCACATTGGGCAGTACGGGAATGCCGTGCTCGATGGCCAGATAGTAGTAACCGGCGGCGTCGCCGTTGATGCCCAGATCATCTTCCAGATCCACTTCTGACTGGTTGCCGCTCTGCAGGTCGGTAAAAGTACCCGCAACGTCAAAGGTGAAACTGCCGGCACCCGCATAAATGCCCAGTGCGGTATCGGCGAGCGCGGATGTGCTGGAGCCAAGTCCCAGCAACAGAGTCAGTGCGATTTTTTTCATGGGAAGTCCCTCGGTGCCGTGTTCCTAAGTAAAGCATAGAAACCGCAAACACCAAGGGAGGGGAAGGGCGTAATTCCGTCCTTACTCGAAACGTTTGGCGAACTTGTGCAGGCCGCCCAGAATGGTTTTTTCCAGCACGGTTTTCAGCAGCAGGCCGGCGAGAGGAATCGGCAGTTTGGGCTCGAACTGGATCGTGTAGTGCAGCTGGGTTTTGCCGTTGCTTTCGCTGAATACCATGCGCCCCAAATGATTCTTCAGCGGGCTGCCCTTGGTGATGGTGTATTCCACCAGTTTGTCCTGTTCGAATGCAGTCACGGTTTCCTCGAAATCCGCCAGTGGTATTGGGGTGAGGCGGCGCACTGATCCCACACCGTTTACATTCCCCCGGCCGTCCTTGATGCGTTTGATTTTCGCACCTAGGATGGGGCCGAGTTTTTCGTGGTCTGACAGCTCGGCGAAAACCGTGCTGACCGGCGCGTTGAAGGAAACGTTCATCTGGATGAACTGGCTGCCCATGTTTAACTCCTGATTACTGAAAGTGGTCTCAATCTAAAACGAAATCAAAAGACAAAATGCAATCAAAGTGTGCGGAACTGAATGCCGGCTTTTTGCAGACGGTCGATCAGTGCATCCCCCATGGTTGCGCCGGGTGTGACCACGCCGCAGCAGGGCGGCAGCTTGCTGTCGTCCAGCGCCAGGCACAGCGCGGATTCCGCCAGCATCTTGGAGGTTTCGCCGTAGCCGGGGTCGCCGCCGCTGACTTCCGTCCACACGTGCATGCCGGCGGCCTCGCCAACGAAATGCACCTTGAACCAGCTTTTCGCGCGCTCGGCGGGGCTGGGGCCCTGGCCGGGATCGCGCACCTGCAGCAGTTTTTTCTTGCCGAATTCAAATTGCGACAGCGCCACAATGCCACCCACGGTGGCCATACCGGCAAGACCCGAATACAGGTGGCGGGCCAGAACGTAATGACCGTAGCGGAAGTCGGGACCGAACTCCTTGCGATCCGCGCCGGTGCGCTTCACCACCTGCGGATCAATGGTGGGAAACGGAAATGCCCAGGCGCCGAAGGGCTTGGCGTATTTGATCGCGGGTGCCAGCAGGCCGGAGTGGCGGCGATCGGTGGGTTGGGTGCTGCGCGCGTGCTGCCACACCTTGCGCTTCTTGTAGTATTCCCGCAGACGGGAAACCTGCGTCACCATCGAATGCCAGGTGCCGCCGGAGAAAGTGCCACCTGCTTCCACAAAACCTTCCACCTTGACCGGCACCTTGCCGGCGCGCTCGGCGCCCAGCAGTGTGTTCAGATGCTGCACGGTGTAGAGCGCCCCCAGGTCGTGGGGAATGCTGTCGAAACCGCAGCTGTTGACGATGCGAATCCCTTTTTTCGCGGCGGTCTCGTGATACTTGTACTGCATTTCTTCCACGAATTCCGGCTCGCCGGTCAGGTCCACATAATGAGTGCCGGCTTCCACGCAGGCCCGCACCAGTGGTTCGCCATAATTGAGATAGGGGCCAACGGTGGTGATGATCACCTTGCTCTGTTCTGCCATTTTTTTCAGGCTTTCCGGCGACTGGGAGTCAGCCTCGATGACGCTGACATCCGCCGCCGGATTCAGTGCCAGAATCGCGCGCCGGCAGTCTTCCAGTTTGACTGGATTGCGGCCGGCGATGGCCCATTTGATGTGCTGGCTGTCGGGGCAGGTTGCCAGATACTCGGCTGTCAGGCGGCCGGTAAAGCCGGTGGCCCCAAAAACGGTGATATGAAACGGACGCGTGGAAGCGGGCGATGCTTTCGATTTGGCCATGGTATTCCCCTGCAGTTATAGCCCGGTAAGTCACTGAAAAACAGGCCAGTAGATTAAGCCGGATGAATTATGGCTTTCAACCGGATATTGAATTCAGAATAGCAGTTTGTGGCGGGCAGTTGAGCCGGCGTGGCGCCTGTGCCATCGTAGCTGGAAGCGGAGCTGTCAGTCCCGTCAACGAACGTCCCTCACACCGGCATGCAACAGGGAGGCATTATGGTGGACAAGGTGGAACGGCTGGAAAAGACGGTGCTGGTGAGCGACTGCATGAGTCGCAAGCTGGTGAGTTTCGATCTGAACGATGACATTGCCCATGTGGTGTCGGTGCTGCTTGAGCACCGGATCAGCGGCGCGCCGGTGGTCAATGCCGAGCAGAAAGTGATCGGATTTATTTCGGAGAAGGATTGCATCAAGGAAATGCTCAACACCGCGTTTTATTGCGATCTGACTGCGACGGCGGCGGATGTGATGACGCGGGAGGTGCAGTCGGTGACGCCGGACCTGCCAGTGGCTCAGCTGGCCGAACAGCTCACCAACAGTCATCTGAAGGTGCTGCCGGTGGTGGACGAGGACCGGCTGGTGGGCATCATCAACCGGGCCGATGTTTTGAAGTCGCTGTTCGAGGCCAGCGTGCGCTGCCACCATCAGAGTTCCCAGCCGGCCAGGGGACATTCTGCCGGCACAGCGCAGCCGGGGCGCTCCGGCGACCGTAACAAAGCCAACGCCTGAGTCTTTCCACGCCACCGGTTGTGGGTACAATGCCCGCCGGTGGTTGTGTTATCGCCTGTCATAATCCGTTCTCCCCCTGCCAGCAGTGGAAACCCGTTCATGCATGCCATTCACATCAAACAGCCGGCCCTCACCTGGACATTGGGCAGTGCCGCGCGCCGGCACGTCCAGCAAAATGGCTTTGCCGTCGATGACATCGATCTGCTGGTAGGCGCGTCTGGTGGACCCAAGTGGCTGGTGCTGGCGGGGCTGGACCGGCGCCTGTTCAGTGAATTCCTCGCGCGCCGCACCCGGCCGCTGCCCACCATTGCCTCAAGCATCGGCAGCTGGCGCTTTGCCTGTCTGGGCCAGCGGGACCCGCAGCGGGCTATCGACCGGTTTCTGGAAAGCTATCTGCAGCAGTCCTACAGCAAGGACGCCACCGCGCAGGACGTGTCGCGCGTGCTGGATGGTGTGCTGTCGCAACTCCTGGGTGACACGGGCGCAGACGAGATCCTGCAGCACCCGTTCCTGCGCAGTCAGGTGGTGGCGGTGCGGGCCCGGGGCTGGCTGGAGTCTGACCGGCGTCTCCGGCAGGGTGCCGCGCTGGCCGGGTCGGCGCTGGTCAATCTGCTGAGCCGGCGGGGGCTGTCGGCATTTTTCGAGCGGGCCCTGTTTGCCGACCCGCGTCTTGCCCAGATCGCCGATTTTGCCGACACGCTGCCGACCCGGCGCATTGCCCTTGCTCCCGCCAACCTGGAACTGGCCCTGCGTGCCTCGGGTGCCGTGCCACTGATTCTGGCGGGCGTGCGCGATATTCCGGGAGCGCCGGCGGGCGTGTACCGGGACGGCGGTGTCGCCGATTACCACTTCGACGCGGCGATCACCCGCCCGCACGGACTGGTGTTTTATCCCCATTTCTATTCCCGCTGCATTCCCGGCTGGTTCGACAAATCCCTGCGCTGGCGCCATCAGCCCGGCAGCGCCTGGGACAACACCCTCATGGTGTCGCCGTCGCCCGAGTTCGTTGCACGTCTGCCGTTTGGCAAGATTCCGGACCGCAAGGACTTCTTCGCCCTGTCCGATGCGGAACGGATTCGCTTCTGGCAGAAGGTGGTGGCGGAGTCCATTGCCCTGGGCGATGAGTTCATGGAGGTGGTTATGCAGCAGAAAGTGGCGGAGCAGGCCGCATGAACAGCGCGGACAGCCGCCCGGAACTGCCTTTCATTCTCGAGGGCGTGCACGTGGAGAGGCGGCGGCTTGAGCTGGTGCCCGAAATCGCACTGCTTTTGCTGGCGGATGATTACCCCGACCAGCCTCTGGACGCGGCGGATTACCACCGCCTGATGGCGCAGCCGCCGTACTGGGCTTTCTGCTGGGGTGGCGGTCAGGCACTGGCGCGCTGGGTGCTGGACCATCCCCGCGTGGTGGCGGGGCGGCATGTCATTGATTTCGGCGCCGGCTCCGGCGTGGCGGGCATTGCGGCGGCACTGGCGGGTGCGGGCAGCGTGCTGGCAGTGGACATCGATCCGGACGCGCTGCAGGTCTGCCAGATCAATGCCGAATACAATCCACCGCCTGCGGGAGCGTTGCATTTCAGTACCGCCACCCGCTTCCAGCCCGATCCGGATGCCCTGCTGCTGGCGGCCGACATCTGCTACGAAGAGGCTGGCTTTGCCGCCGTCATCGAGCATATCCAGGCCGGCGGTGCTGCGCTGGTGGCAGAATCCCGGCAGCGCGATCTGCATGAGCGCTTTCCGCTGTTACAGAGAGTGGCTGAGTTCCAGGTGCGCACATTTCCCGATTTGCTGGAGTCGGAAAACTTCGATCGCGTGCAGGTTTTTGCCACGGTCCACAAATGAAAAATCCTTGCAATTCCAGTCGTTACAAAGCAAAACAAAACTACACATAATCCCCCACGGATGCCCACTTATTAAGTGGAAGCCCTTTGCTATATTTCTTTTGCTTTCGGAATAACCCGTCATTTTGACCAATCCATTTTTTGCCGGACCAGCCGGGAACTTACGAGCAGGCGCAGGGTGAAGATTACCTCTATGTTGCAGGATGCATCGCGTAATTTTAACGGTGCCGCAGGGTTGCTCCACTCTGGAATCCGCGAACCGGCAGGGCGCGACCGCATGTTAGGCGAAGCATACAGCCAGGAAGACATTCGCAACGGATTCCGTGCTGAAATCCGTGCGCCGAAATCGTCGCTGGGTGATCGCATCAGAATGGCGCTGGCCACGCTGGTGGCGGTGCTGGTGCCGCTGACATTCGTCGGTCTGTTTGCGCTGTCCTGTGTGGTGTGGATGCAGTCCACGTTCGGCTATCTGCAGCAGGATGTCACGCGGCATCCGTTGTGGCTGGCGGCGTTGCTGCTGGGCGATCTTTTCCTGCTGGGTTTTCTGGTGGCGGTCGTGCGCCGTCTGGTGCGCATCCGTCAGAACAGCAAGGATTTCTTTTCGGTTCCGCCGCAGTCACAACCGGAACTGCATGCCTTCGTCAATCACGTTGCGAAACTGTTGCGCGTACCGGCGCCGCGCGCCATCCGTCTGGATGCTGAAGTGGGTCTGATCCTGCGTCCCGGCTCGGTCAAGGACATCCTGCTGGGGAATGGGCCGGAAATCGTGATTGGTCTGCCGCTGTTGTATGGCCTGAGTGCGCGCCAGCTGTCCGGTGTCATTGCGCATGCCTATGCCGGTTATACCGCCGATGCGCGCCAGTTTGGCTATCCGCTGCTGTGTGCCATTGACCGCTGGCTGTTCGCGCAGTCCGGCATCACCCGTTCTTCCATGTCGATCCGTGAAGAATTCCAGTCATTGGATGGCAGCAACCGATCCCGCCAGTGTTTGACCTATGCCCTGCAGCCGTTCGATTTTCTGGTGCAGGGAACATTCTATCTGCTGTATCGCCTGATTTCCGCGTTCACTTTTGTGGTGAATCGCAGTGTCGACATGGTGGGCGACCAGTTCTCGTCGCGCATTGCCGGCTCCACCGAATTCCGCTCCACCCAGTTTCGTCTGCGTTCGCTGCACTATGGCCAGCAGCAGGCCAATCGCGAGCTGCTGAAGAGCTGGCGCAACAGCAAGCTCTCCGACAATTTTCCCTATCTCGTCGTGAATCATGCCGACACGCTGCAGCTGTCGCTGCGTCCGCGCCTGATTCAGGAAATGGAAGAACTGGTGACACCGCTGACCCGCAGCCGCATCGTCGATCTGGGCCGCATCGTCAACGTTGAACATTACCAGGATGAAGGCGCCTGCTATCTGCTGGGTTCGGCTGTGTCGCTGTTGCGGGATGCCGACCAGATCGCACGCAGTGTTTCCATCGATCACTATCATTCGCTGGGCATTCGCGAGCCGGAGCTGGCAGCGACCCAGCGCGTTACCGTGCTGGCACCGGGCGAGCGCGAGCGGGCCAGTCGCAGCGACGTGTTTGGCGGTCTGGAACGCAGTGGCCGCATCCTGCGTATCGATGATTTCGACGCCTGCTCCGCCCGCAGTGTGGCCGACCGTTGTCGCGATCTGGCTGAACTGATCGAAAAGCTGCGGCATGATTCCGCGGTGATTCATCATCTGGCCGACACCTGGCGCCAGTATGGCTATCGCAAGAATCTGCTGCACATCCGCAAGGTGATCCAGGAAACGCTGGCGGCCGATGAAGAGCAGGTGCGCGACATCGAAACCCAGTGGCTGGGACTGATCAAGGAACAGAGCGAAGTGAAAGCGGAGCTGGTGCAGTATGAAGCGCTGATTGCCCGTCGCATTGGCATTGCGCTGTCGCTCGCAGTGGAGCGCCCCGAGATTCGCGAGCAGCTGGCGCTGACCGGCGAGGAAATGCGCTCCCATGTGCTGCGTCTGACCGATGCGCTGACGTTCCTGAACAAGGCGCAGGAATCCGTGCAGCGGCTGCGCACCTACACCCGTATTCTCGGCCAGCTGATGGTGCATGGCTCGACCGAGAACACTGACGAAACCGGTCCGCGCCAGGACGAGCTGGCGGAGCGTTACCAGCGCTATGTGCTGCTGGAACTGGCCAGTGTGCTGAAACAGGTGGACAACGTGCCGCATCCGATGATGGTCTACGTCATTCATGCAATGGAAGGATTGAATCCGGCGGTGGGCAATCTGCAGCCGCAGTCAATCGGCGAAGTGATCCGGGTGGAGGTCAGTGATCTGGATTCAGCGGAATCCTGTCCGGAGGCCTGCTATCGTGTCTCCACGTCGGTGATGCAGTACATCGAAAGCCTGAACGAGCAGCTGCAGGACCGGCTCAGCCTGCTGGTGACCCGCACCGAAGCGCTCTACGACCTGACGCCTGTTCCCGGACTGCGCCTGGTTCACTCCAGATAGGTGGCCGCCACTGCCTCCAGCGTTTCCTGACCTTCCGGCGACAGGTACGGCATGATCAGCGACATCACCTGATAAACCCCTTTCCCCAGATCCTCCAGTTCCGGATTGTCCCCCAGATTGCGCACCTGCTGGTAATTCAGCCAGTAGGTGCCGGTAATCACCACGTTGGTGGCCAGCGCGTCGATCTGCTTGTCGCTGATGCTGATGATGCCGCTGTCGCGCATGCTGGTCATGATCAGGCGGCAGTTGCCGGCCTTCTTGTCCAGGATGCGGTTGAAGCGTTTCTGCAGCTTCTCGTTGCGTTCCAGAATGGTGGCCAGATCCCGGTACAGGAACCGGAACTCGAAAATCCGTTCGAAAATCAGGTGGATGTACATCCAGTAGTCCAGCATCTCCAGGCCTTCTTCCTGGGGAGACTGCAGCACTTCGTGCATGCTGGTTTCGAACTGCTGGAACAGTTCGGTGATGATTTCGTCCTTGTTGCGGAAGTGGTAGTACAGGTTGCCCGGACTGATTTCCATCTCATTGGCGATATCAATGGTGGTGACATTGGGTTCACCACACAGATTGAACAGCTCAAGGCTGGTTACCAGAATGCGGTCGCGTGTCTTCATGCCGGGGCGGCTATCCCTGAATAAGGAAAGGTCTTTAATTGTTTGGAAGGTAGAATACGCCAGCCCTATCGCCAAGTCATTATTAGGCAGCCTTATCAGGGATTTATGCCCGCCTGTATTGCGCCAGGGCAGGCTTTTTGCGGCTCGGGCCGGCGGCGCCCTGATTGATAAATGACAGCAATGAAAAGATAATATGCGCCCCGTAAACCCGGTGTCCTGAGTCGTTTCGGTGCACATGCCGCCGGGTGGGCAAGCCAAGCCACAATCTACGCAATCTACGAAGGTGACGTCCCGTGACAGACCAGTCCAAAGAGCACTTGCAATCCTGGGTTAACCGTGAAGCCCTGGCCGAATCCATGATTCCCATGATCGGCAAGCTGTATCGCGAGCATAACGTGGTGACTTCTGTATATGGTCGTCCCATCATCAACCGTTCCGTCATCGACATCATCAAGGCCCACCGCTATGTGCGCCAGCTGCAGGGCCAGGCGTTGGACGTATCGGAAAGCTTCCCCGTGCTGCAGGCCCTGACCAAGCTGAACCTGGGTCCCTCCCGTATCGACATTGGCAAACTGGCCACCAAGTACAAGAATGAAGGTGGCAATCTCAGTGTGGAAGAGTTCGTGCGTCGCGAAGTGGCCGATGCGCTGGACCCGACCCTGTCGCCTGCCTTCAAGGGCCGCGATGTGGTGCTGTACGGCTTTGGCCGTATCGGCCGTCTGGTTGCCCGCATCCTGATCGAGAAAGCCGGCGGTGGTGATGCACTGCGTCTGCGGGCCATTGTGGTTCGCAATGGTGGCGCCGAGAACGATCTGGCCAAGCGTGCCAGCCTGCTGCGCCGCGATTCTGTTCACGGTTCCTTCCGCGGCACCATCAGCATCGATGAAGAGAACCAGGCCCTGATTGCCAACGGCAACTACATCAAGGTCATCTATTCCGACGCGCCGGACAGCGTGGATTACACCCAGTACGGCATCAAGGACGCCATTGTGGTGGACAACACCGGCAAGTGGCGCGATGAAGCTGGCCTGAGCAAGCACCTGAAGTGTCCGGGCGTGAGCCAGGTGGTTCTGACAGCACCCGGCAAGGGCGAGCTGAAAAACATCGTTATGGGCGTGAACGACAACGAAATGTCCAATGACGACCGCATCCTGTCTGCCGCCAGCTGCACCACCAACGCCATCGTGCCGGTGCTGAAAGTGGTGCAGGATCTGTACGGCATCCAGTACGGTCACGTCGAAACTGTTCACTCCTACACCAACGACCAGAATCTGATCGACAACTACCACAAGGGCAACCGTCGTGGCCGCAGCGCGGCGCTGAACATGGTTATCACTGAAACCGGTGCGGCCAAGGCCGTGGCGAAAGCGCTGCCGGAACTGAAGGGCAAGCTGACCGGCAATGCAATCCGTGTCCCCACGCCGAACGTGTCCATGGCGATCCTGAATCTGGGGCTGGACAAGGAAATCACCCGCGACGAACTGAATGATGCGCTGCGGACCGCGTCCCTCGACGGCCCTCTGCGCAAACAGATCGACTACGTGAACTCGCCGGAAGTGGTGTCCACTGACTTTGTGGGTTCCCGTTATGCCAGCATCGTCGATGCGGAGTCCACCATCGTGAATGGCAATCGCTGCGTACTCTATATCTGGTACGACAACGAGTTCGGCTACAGCTGCCAGGTGGTGCGCATGCTGCAGAAAATGGCCGGGGTTAACTACCCTGTGTTCCCGAAGTGAGGCAGACCGGTGCGGTTTGATGAAGAAGGGCAGCGCAAGCTGCCCTTTTTTATTGCGCGTTTGCCATGTGGCGCGTCATGTGAGAGCATCGAAAAATGCGTGGAATTTCATGTGGTTTCCAAACTATTCAAGCCGGATTTTCCTCTCTATAATCCGGATAAAATGTAGGGTTTGAGCCACCGGCCATGCCTTTTTCAGCCAATCTCAACAAAATCAAAGATGGTCAGGGGTCATGAGAAAGATCAAGCGAGGTCTGAATCTCCCTATCAGCGGCGCGCCCAAGCAGGTCATTGAAGATGGCCCTGCAATCCGGACGGTGGCCGTGCTGGGCAACGATTACGTAGGCGTGAAACCCACCATGCAGGTGAAGGTGGGGGACAGGGTCCGCAAAGGGCAAACGCTGTTTACGGACAAGCGTGCCGAAGGGGTGAAGTTCACCGCGCCGGCAGCCGGTACGGTTTCCGCCATTCACCGTGGCCACAAGCGGGTGTTGCAGTCGGTGGTGATCGATGTGGAAGGTGATACGGAGGAGAATTTCTCTGCCTATTCGCCCACCGAACTGAGCCATATCGGCCAACTGCGGGTAGAAGCCAATCTGCTGGCCTCGGGACTCTGGACTGCATTCCGCACCCGTCCCTACAGTCGCATTCCCATCCCCGGCACCGAACCCCATTCCATTTTTGTCACCGCCATCGATACCAATCCTCTGGCAGCCGACCCTGCCGTGGTGATCAAGGACGAAGCCATTGCGTTCCAACACGGTCTGGACGTGTTGTCGAATCTCAGCAAAAAGGTTTTTCTGTGCAAGGCGGCCGGTGCGCGCATCGGTGGCAACGGTATTGCGCAGGAAGAGGAATTTGCGGGGCCTCATCCAGCCGGTCTGCCCGGTACCCATATTCATTTTCTGGACCCGGTCAGCCTGAAGAAGACGGTATGGCACATCAACTATCAGGATGTGATCGCCATCGGCAAGCTGTTCACCACGGGCAAGCTGTGCAACCAGCGGGTGATTGCACTGGCGGGTCCGCAGGTGCGCAATCCGCGCCTGATTCGTACGATTCTGGGGGCCAGCACTGATGAACTGGTGGCAGGCCAGCTGGAGTCCGGTGAGAACCGGGTCATTTCCGGCTCGGTGCTGTCTGGTGACACGGCCTACGGTCCGTTTGCGTTTCTGGGACGCTACCATCTGCAGGTGACGGTGATCCGTGAAGGCCGCGAGCGCAAGCTGCTGGAGTACGTCATGCCCGGCGCCAACAAACATTCCGTGATGAACACCTTCCTGTCGAAACTGACGCCGGGCAAGCTGTTCCCGTTTACCTCCACCACCAACGGCAGCCAGCGCGCGATGGTGCCGGTGGGCGCCTACGAGAAAATCATGCCGCTGGATATCCTGCCGACGCAATTGCTGCGGGCCCTGATCGTGGGCGATACCGAATCCGCGCAGCAGCTGGGTTGTCTGGAGCTGGACGAGGAAGATCTGGCGCTGTGCACCTATGTCTGCCCCGGCAAGTACGAATACGGCCCGATCCTGCGGGACAATCTGACGCGCATCGAGATGGAGGGTTGAGCCGGTGATCCGCAAAATCTTTGACAGTCTGCAGCCCCATTTCGACAAGGGCGGCAAGTTCGAGAAATACCACGCCGTGTTCGAAATGTTCGACACGTTCTTCTACAGCCCGTCGTCGGTGACCCACTCGGCGTCGCATGTGCGCGACGGCATCGATCTCAAGCGCATCATGATCACGGTGTGGCTGTGCACCTTCCCGGCGATGTTTTTCGGCATGTACAACGTCGGCGCGCAGGCGCTGGGTTACATGGCGGAGAAGGGCATTACCGCGCAGGGCGACTGGCGTTTCCTGATTACCGATCTGCTGATCAGCTACAACCCGGCCAGTATCTGGGATTGCATCATCTATGGCGCCGCCTGGTTCGTGCCAATCTATGTGGTGACGTTTGCGGTGGGCATCGCGTGGGAAATCCTGTTCGCGGTGAAGCGCGGGCATGAGGTGAACGAAGGCTTCTTCGTCACGTCGGTGCTGTTCGCGCTGACCTGTCCGCCGACTATTCCGCTGTGGCAGGTGGCGCTGGGGATTTCCTTCGGCGTGGTGCTGGGCAAGGAAGTGTTCGGCGGTACCGGCAAGAATTTCCTCAATCCGGCGTTGACCGGGCGTGCGTTCCTGTTCTTTGCCTATCCCGCCAGCATGTCGGGTGATTCGGTGTGGACTGCGGTGGATGGCTTCTCCGGTGCAACCGCTCTGAGCGTGGCAGCCGAAGGTGGCATGGCCGCGCTGCAGGGCCAGCTGACCTGGATGGATGCCTTTATCGGCAACATGCAGGGCTCGATTGGTGAGACGTCGGCACTGGCGCTGGCAGTGGGCGGTCTGATCCTGATGATCACCGGCATCGCGTCCTGGCGCATCGTGGCCGGCGTATTTCTGGGCACTGCGGCGATGGGCATTCTGTTCAACAGCGTGGGCAGTACCACCAATCCCATGTTCGGCGTTCCATTCTGGTGGCATTACGTGCTGGGAGGCTGGGCGCTGGGTACGTTTTTCATGGCGACCGATCCGGTGTCGGCCTCGATGACGGATACCGGCAAGTGGGTGTTCGGTGGGCTGATCGGCGTGATGGTGATGCTGATCCGGGTAGTGAATCCGGCGTTCCCCGAGGGCATGATGCTGGCGATCCTGTTCGCCAACCTGCTGGCGCCCACCATCGACTATTTTGTGATTCAGGCAAACGTGAAGCGGAGGTTGCTGCGCAATGGCCAGTAATGACTCGACCGGAAAAACCCTGCTGGTTGCGACCGCTCTTTGCGTGTTCTGCTCAATCTTTGTGGCGTACGCCGCTGTGGCGCTGAAGCCGGAGCAGGAAGCCAACAAGCAGCTCGACAAGAACCGCAGCATTCTGGCGGCGGCGGGTCTGCTCGATCCGCAGCACCAGACTGGCAGGAAGGTGAGAGACATCTTCGAGCAGCGCATTGAAGTGCGCATTGTGAATCTTGAAACGGGCGAATACCTGACGGAAGCCAATGCGACGTCGGACTGGGAAAAGGCCATCGTGAAAAATCCGGTGGCCTACGACCAGCGCAAGGCCGCCAAGACCACCGGCCAGAATGAAATGCTCGATGCAGCCATTGATATTGCCGTGATCAAGCGTCAGCCCAAATATGCCACGGTGTATCTGGCGAAGAACGAGCAGGGTCAGGTGGACACCATCGTGCTGCCGGTGAACGGCTATGGTCTGTGGTCGACGCTGTACGGCTTTCTCGCGCTGAAAACCGACACCTCCACCGTGGTCGGGCTGGGTTTCTATGAGCATGCGGAAACACCGGGCCTGGGCGGGGAAGTGGATAATCCCAAGTGGAAAGCGGTGTGGCCCGGCAAGAAGGTGTTCGATGAATCCGGCAAGGTCAGCATCCAGCTGATCAAGGGTGTGGTCGATCCGCATCATCCGCAGGCGGCGCATCAGGTGGACGGTCTGGCGGGTGCGACACTCACCAGCCGGGGCGTCACCAATCTGGTGAATTACTGGCTGGGCAGCAACGGCTTCGGCCCGTATCTGGCGAAAGTGAAGGAACAGGGGGTATAAGTCATGGCATCGGAAAACCGCAAGGCTCTGGTCGACCCGATCATCGCGTCCAACCCGATCATGGTGCAGGTGCTGGGCATCTGTTCCTCGCTGGCCGTGACCAGCAACCTGAAAACGACGATTGCCATGTGTATTGCACTCACACTGGTGACGGCGTTCTCCAGTTATTTCATCAGTCTCATCCGCAACCAGATTCCGTCGAGCATCCGCATCATCGTGCAGATGACGATCATCGCCTCGCTGGTCATCGTGGTGGACCAGTTCCTGCGCGCCTATGCCTACGCCATCAGCAAGCAGATGTCGGTGTTCGTGGGGCTGATCATCACCAACTGTATCGTGATGGGACGCGCGGAAGCCTATGCGATGAAGAATCCGCCGGTGGCCAGTTTCCTCGACGGTTTTGGCAACGGTCTGGGTTACAGCGTGATCCTGCTGATTCTGGGTGTATTCCGCGAGCTGTTCGGCTCTGGCAAATTGCTCGGCATCGAAATCTTCAAGCTGGCGAGTGATGGCGGCTGGTATGTGCCGAATGGCCTGCTGCTGCTGCCGCCCAGTGCGTTCTTCCTGATCGGTCTGCTGATCTGGGCGATGCGCAGCTGGAAGCGGGAGCAGGTGGAACGCAACGAATATCCGCTGGCGGCGCACACCAAGGCGCAGCCGGCGCATTCACATTAAGGAGGCACGATCATGTTCGAGCATTATCTGAGCCTGCTGGTGAAATCCATTTTCGTCGAGAACATGGCGCTGGCGTTCTTCCTCGGCATGTGCACTTTCATTGCCGTGTCCAAGAAAATGAAAACGGCAATTGGTCTGGGCATTGCGGTGACGTTTGTGCAGGCGATCACCGTGCCGGCCAACAACCTGATCCTGAACGGGCTGCTGAAAGAAGGCGCGCTGGAATGGGCTGGTCTGGGTGACGTGGACCTGACATTTCTCGGTTTGCTGAGCTACATCGGCATGATCGCTGCGATCGTGCAGATACTGGAAATGTTCATGGATAAGTACGTTCCATCGCTGTACAACGCGCTGGGTGTATTCCTGCCGCTGATTACGGTGAACTGCGCGATTCTCGGTGGTGCGCTGTTCATGGTGGAGCGTGATTACACCTTTGGCGAGAGTGTGGTGTATGGCATTGGCTCCGGTGCGGGCTGGGCGATTGCGATCGCCGTGCTGGCGGGCATTCGGGAAAAACTGAAATACAGCGACGTGCCGGAAGGACTGCGCGGCATGGGCATCACTTTCATCACGGTGGGTCTGATGTCGCTGGCGTTCATGTCGTTTTCCGGCATTCAGCTGTAACGGGCGCGGGGAGCATTGAATAATGGATAACACGATATTCCTCGGCGTCGGCATGTTCACCGCGATCGTGCTGGCGCTGGTGGTGCTGATCCTGCTGGCGCGGGCGCGTCTGGTCAGTACAGGCAACGTGCACATCGATATCAACGACGATGCCGAGAAGGCGATTGATGTGCCGGCAGGTGGCAAGCTGCTGACCACGCTGGCAGACAAGGGTATTTTTGTGTCGTCGGCCTGTGGCGGCGGCGGTACCTGCGCGCAGTGTCGCGTGATCGTGCACGAAGGTGGCGGCGACATCCTGCCCACCGAAGAAGGCCATTTCTCGCCGCGCGAAATCAAGGAAGGCTGGCGTCTGTCCTGTCAGGTGGCAGTGAAGCAGAACATGAAGATCGAGCTGGACGAAGCCTTCTTCGGCGTGAAGAAGTGGGAATGCGTCGTACGTTCGAATCACAACGTGGCCACCTTCATCAAGGAGCTGGTGCTGGATCTGCCGGCCGGCGAGGTGGTGCATTTCCGTGCTGGCGGCTACGTGCAGCTGGAGTGTCCGCCGCATCATGTGAAGTACCGCGATTTCGACATCGAGCCGGAATACCGTCCTGACTGGGAGCGTTTCGGTTTCTTCAAACTGGAATCGCAGGTGGACGAGCCGGTGGTGCGGGCCTACTCGATGGCGAACTATCCGGATGAACTGGGCCTGCTGAAATTCAACATCCGCATTGCCACGCCGCCGCCCGGATCGCAGGGCATTCCGCCGGGGCAGATGTCGTCCTGGGCATTCAACCTGAAGCCGGGCGACAAGGTGACGGTGTACGGGCCATTCGGCGAATTCTTTGCCACCCACAACGATTCCGAGATGGTGTTCGTGGGCGGCGGTGCTGGCATGGCGCCCATGCGCTCGCACATTTTCGATCAGCTGAAGCGACTGTCCTCCAAGCGCAAGATTACCTTCTGGTATGGCGCGCGCAGCCTGCGGGAGCTCTTCTACAAGGAAGATTTCGACGCCCTGGCGGCGGAAAACGAGAACTTCACCTGGCACATCGCGCTGTCCGATCCCCAGCCGGAAGACAATTGGACCGGCCTGACCGGCTTCATCCACAACGTGCTGTACGAGCAGTATCTGAAGGACCATCCGGCGCCGGAGGACTGCGAGTACTACATGTGCGGTCCGCCGATGATGACGGCGGCGGTGATCCGCATGCTGGATGAACTGGGTGTGGAGCGCGACAACATTTATCTGGATGATTTCGGTGGCTGAACGGGCATTCCGGTGGCAGGCGTTGTTCCTCGCCACCCTGATTCTGCTGCTGGCCGGCTGTTCTGGACCGGAGCCGGAAATCATCGAGTTCAACGGCGAGACCATGGCCTCCACCTGGTCGGTCAAGATCGCCGACATGCCGGCGTCGCTCCCGCCGCAGCAGCTGGCCGATCGTATCCAGGGTGTTCTCGACGGCATCAACCAGTCCATGTCCACCTACCGCGACGATTCCGAGCTGTCGCGTTTCAATCAGGCGCCGGCGGGCACGGTGATGGCAGTTTCCCCCGACCTGTTCGACATCGTGCAGCAGTCGCTGAAAGTGTGGCGGCTCAGCCAGGGCACGTTCGATATCACGGTCGGACCATTGGTAAACCTGTGGGGGTTCGGACCGGAAGGGCGCCCTGATCGGGTGCCGGACGAAACCACCCGGCAGGCGGCCTGGAAGCGGGTGGGATCGGATGCGCTGGTTCTGCACACGGACACCCGGCAGCTGGAAAAGCAGAAAGACCTGTATCTGGACCTGTCCGGCATCGCGCAGGGCTTTGCGGCGGACAGGGTGGCCGCGCTGCTGGAAGAGCAGGGCATTCGCCGCTATCTGGTGGAAATCAATGGCGAGATGCGGATCGGCAACGGCAAGACACCGGACCAGCCCTGGCGCATCGCCGTGGAGCGTCCGGTGCAGGCCCTGCACACCGTCGACCGGATATTTGAAGTGGTTGATGTGGCAGTGGCGACTTCCGGAGATTACCGCAACTATTTCGAATTCGAGGGCAAACGCTATTCCCACACCGTTGATCCGCGGACCGGCAAGCCGATTGATCACACCCTGGTGTCGGCCACGGTAATCACTGGCAATGGGGCCGAGGCGGATGCCTGGGCCACGGCCATGATGGTACTGGGTCCGGAGCAGGGGCTGGCGGTGGCGGATGCCAACGGGTTGGCGGTGTATCTGCTGGTGAAGGTGGGTGATCAATTTGAAGCCCGCCACAGCCGGGCCTTTGAACCCTACCTGAAATCCCCGCTGCGCTGAGCGACGGGACTGCAGTAGACTGAACCAACCTGTTCCGGCGAGGAGTCCACTCATGGCCACTTTCCTGCTGTCCACCCTGATCTTTTTGGTGCTGTTTGCCGCCATGGCGGTGGGCGTGATCTTTTCCAACAAGCCCATCAAGGGGTCCTGCGGCGGGCTGAACAATATCGGCCTGGGCGGCGAGTGCGAGATCTGCGGCGGCGACCGCGACAAGTGCGAGGAAGCCAGCCAGCCCTCAGAAAAGCCCGCACCGGCTGACGGCAGTGCGCTCGGTTACGACGCCACCCGCAAGTAAGTCCCGCCGCCCGCCATTCTTTCCTATACTCAAGCCATTCCCGTTGCAGAATCAGGTGGTTGATACGCCATGCCTACGCATTTCGATCTGGTGGTGATTGGGGCTGGTCCCTCCGGTGAAGGCGCCGCCATGCGCGCCAGCAAGACCCGCATGAACGTGGCCATGGTGGATGACAAGTCCAGCGTCGGCGGCAACTGCGCCCACCTGGGCACGATTCCGTCGAAGGCGTTGCGTCACGCAGTTAAACAGATCATCACCTTCAACACCGACGCCCTGTTCCGCGACATCGGCGAGCCGCGCACCTTTTCCTTTCCCAAGGTGTTCAAGCGGGCCGAGAGCATCATCGCCAAGCAGGTGAAACTGCGCACCACGTTCTACTCCCGCAACAGCGTGAAGCTGTATCGCGGCATGGCGCGCTTCATCGACAGCAATACGGTGGAAGTGGTGAAGGCGGACGGGTCCATCGAAACCCTGATTGCCGACAAATTCGTGCTGGCCACCGGTTCCCGTCCCTATCGTCCGGCAGACGTGGATTTCCACCATCCGCTGGTGTTCGACAGCGACACTATCCTGCAACTGCAACATACGCCGCGTAAGATCGTGATCTATGGTGCTGGCGTGATTGGCTGTGAGTATGCGTCGATTTTCTGCGGTCTGGGAGTGCGGGTGGAGCTGATCAATACCCGCGACCGCCTGCTGGATTTTCTGGATCACGAGATTTCCGATGCGCTCAGCTACCACCTGCGCGAACTGGGTGTGCTGATCCGCAATGGTGAGGAATACGACCACGTGGAATGCCGCAACAACGATGTGGTGGTGCACATGAAGTCGGGCAAGAAGGTGCGGGGCGATGCGTTTCTGTGGTGCAACGGCCGCACCGGCAACACCGAAAAACTGAATCTGGATGCGGTGGGGCTGCAGGCCAATCATCGCGGCCAGCTGGAAGTGAACGACCGCTACCAGACCGCTCAGCCCCACGTTTACGCGGTGGGCGACCTGATTGGCTGGCCCAGCCTGGCCAGCGCCGCTTACGACCAGGGCAGATCGGCTGGCGCGGCGGTGGCGAACATCGACGATTTCTATCTGGTGCAGGACGTGCCCACCGGCATCTACACCATTCCGGAAATCAGTTCGCTGGGCAAAACCGAACAGCAGCTGACCCGCGAGCAGATTCCGTATGAAGTGGGGCAGGCATTTTTCAAGACCATCGCCCGCGCCCAGATTGCCGGCGAGACGGCGGGCATGCTGAAAATCCTGTTCCACCGGGAATCTTTGCAGATTCTGGGAATCCACTGTTTCGGCGACCGGGCCTCGGAAATCATTCATATCGGACAGGCGATCATGAACCAGCCCGGCGACCAGAACACCATTGAATATTTCGTCAACACAACCTTCAACTACCCGACCATGGCGGAAGCCTTCCGGGTGGCTGCCCTGAACGGGTTGTACCGGGTGAACAGTTTCTGATGATTCGACTGCCGATTTCACAGCACCATCTGGCCTGGCTGTTCCGGGTGGCGCTGCTGCTGAACATTGCCGCCATCACCTGGCTGGCGCTCACCAGCACGTCCATCAAGCCGGTGCAGATGTCCAGCGACAAGGTGAATCACTGCATTGCGTTTTTCGTGCTGGCTTTCTGTATCGACCATGCCTTTCCGCGCGTGCGTTTCCTGCTGGCAAAGATCTGGCCGCTGCTGGCGTACGGCATCGGCATCGAGATCGTGCAGCGTTTTTTCGCACGGGAATTTTCCCTGTGGGATTTCGGTGCCGATCTGCTGGGGATTGCGATCTACTGGTTGCCGCGCCGCTACTGGCGCCAGTTGGTGAAGGGGCGGGAGGACGCACTGCCACCGCTGGAACGGCCGCAGCGCAATCCGGCCTGATCAGTCGAACAGGGCGGGCAGGTCCACGGAGGGGCGCGACGGCGGAAAGGTGGCGCTGACCACTTTCAGATTCGGATCGTTGCAGTCGCGCACGATGGGCCCCATGTAGGGCATGTCATTGCGGTCGAACAGGGCGCGCACGATCGGCACCGGACTGTTCTTCTGCCGTTTCGTCACAATGGCGGTTTCGTTGTTCGCCAGCTTCACCCAGGTCCCCGGCGGATACACCCCGATTGCCTTGGCAAAACTCAGCAGCAATCCTTTCAGCCGCGGATCATCATCGTTGTACAGGTGCGACAGGGCTTCCCGTGCCAGCACTGGCTTGCGGTAGGCGCGATTGTCGATGCGCGCCGTGTACACCTCGCACATGGACACCACCAGCGCCAGATCGGAAATGTCCGGGCCTTTCAGATGATTGGGGTAGCCGCTGCCGTCCGGGCGTTCGTGATGCTGGCGGATGGCCTTGGTCAGCTGCGGATCGATGAAGCCGGCCGCTTCCATGAACTGCGCGGCCTGCAGCGGATGCTTCTGCATCTTGGCGCGCTGCGCGTCGGTCAGCTTGCCGTCCATGCTGTTCAGCAATACCTGGAATTCATAGAACGTCAGATTGCAGGTCAGCACGGCCTGCACCAGCGCGTATTCTTTCTTATCGTCCAGACCGTGCTGCGCGCTGAACAGGTGCGCCAGGATCGCGCCGTAAATCGGCTGTTTGAGCGGAGACTGCTGGCGGGACAGATGAATGGCGGCGATGGCGGCGTCGGCGTGGCGGTCGGCAATGTTGTAGAGCGTGCCCATCAGGTTCTGCAGCATGTCCTGCGACTTTTCATGGCGCGACTTGATGGCGGTGTACAGGTCCGACAGGACGGGAATCTGCTTGTCCAGCTGGATGAAGGGATCGTATTTGTCGTCGCCAGACACGGGCATAGAGGGGAAATCGTCCTGATTTTCAGTAGGTCACGGATCAGTATAGACGAACTCTCCGCCGGCAAGCTGTTGCAGGATCTGGTGGCGTTCGGTTTGCGTTTTCTGCCCCAGATCGCGGCAGCGCTGGAGGAAGCGGGGGAAGTCGCTGCCGCTTTGGATAAACAGGGCACGGAAGCCCGGTTCCAGTGCATGATAGGTGGCCACGGTGGACAGCTGGGCGTTGTTGACCGGCTGCGCGAACCAGCGGTCGTAGCCGGCAAAGCCGTTCCAGGATTGCTTTAACTGTGCGTAATCCTGCTGCAGCTGCGTTTGCAGCTCGGCTTTGCGCCGGCGTTTGTCGGCGTCGTTCATGTCCGAGGCGAACAGGGTTTCCAGTGCGGCACGATGGGTCAGCACCAGATCCAGAAACTGCTGCTGGCGGTTTTTGGCTTCCCGGTAGGCGGGCAATTGTTCCTGCAGACTCGCGTGTGCGATCCACTGCTCCAGCCCGATGTTTTCCACGGCGGTGGCGAAACTTTCGTTGAAGGTGGAATCGTCGGGAACATAGAGCGTCTGGTGGGACAGTTCGTGAATCAGCAGCGCCGCCAGCGACAATTGGTCGCGCGCCACGAAGGTGTTCAGCACGGCGTCGTCGAACCAGCCCAGGGTGCTGTAGGCCGCCACGCCGCCGACGTAGGTGTCGAGCCCTTCCTGCGCCAGTGTGCTGGCATAGGCCTGGGCGTCGGCCTCGGCGAAGTAGCCACGATAGGGCACGCAGCCGGCAATGGGAAAACACCAGCGCCGGTTCTGCAGCGAAAGCTCCGGCGTGGCAAACACATTCCACACCACAAATGGCCGTTGCAGGTCGGCGTAGGTCAGGTAGTTGTCGCGCACGGTGAGATGCAGCTGTTCCTGCGCGAACGTGCGCACGCGCAGCACGTATTCCAGTTGGGCTTTCAGCGCGGGATCGGTGCTGGCGGACTGGATGAGCTCGGGAATCGGCTGGCGCCGCTGCAGCAGGTCGAGCTGGCCCTGGGCGGCCTGCCAGTAGAAAGAGGCGTCGCAACCCTGCAGCAGCAGGGCGACGAGCGCGGCAATGCCTTTTTTAATATTCGATGCCATGACGGAAGCTGTGCAGCATCAGGGTGGGTACGTCGGTGATGATGCTGTCGGCGCCGCAATGCTGGATGCGGTGAGCGATGTTCACGTCATTCACGGTCCACACCGACACTTCCAGCCCCTTGGCGTGGGCGGACTGCACCAGTTGCGGTGTGACGCGATGGTAGTTGGTGATCAGGTGAGTGCAGCGGTGCTGCTGGCAGATGGCCAGCGGATCACGCACGAAGCGCTCGGCGACATAGGCGCGGCGAATGTCCGGCGCGGTCTGGTGCATGAAGTCCAGCATCTGCGCGTCCATCGACGTCACGATCGCGGTGTCGATCAGACCCAGTTCATGCACCAGATCGCGCAGCAGATGGGCGATGGTGCGCAGGTCGTTCAGATCGGTGGATTTCACTTCCAGCTGAATGCTTTCCAGATCGTCCCATTCTTGCAGCACATCGCGCAGCAGCGGCACCGGCGTGGCATCGGGCCAGCCACCGACATACTTCGCGGCGGCATTCATCTGCCCCAGTTCGGCGGCAGTGAAGTCGCGGACGTTGCCCTTGTGGGCGGTGGTGCGATTCACCGTGTCGTCGTGGATCACCACCAGCTGCTGGTCCTTCGTCAGGCGCACATCCAGTTCCACATGATGCACGCCCAGCGAGCGCAGATGGCGAAAGCCGGCGAGGGTGTTTTCCGGCGCTTCCCGGCGTGCGCCACGGTGTCCGATGATCAGCATGCTGACGTCCCTCGCTGCAAAAAGTTAAGGTTTCAGGAAACGCTGGGTGAGGCCACCGTAGGCGTCGATGCGGCGGTCGCGGAAATAGGGCCACATGCGGCGCAGGTATTCGGTGCGGCCCAGTTCCACGTCGGCCAGCAGGTATTGCGCGGTGTGGGCGTCGCCTTCGGTGAGGATGTCGCCCTGCTGGCCGGCAATGAAGCTGCCGCCCCAGAACAGGATGCCGTCGCTCTGGCCGGAGGGATCATCCTCGTGGCCAACCCGGTTCGCCACGATCACCGGCAGGTGGTTGGCAACCGCATGGGCACGCTGGATCAGCTGCCAGGCGTTTTTCTGTTTCGCCTGGGCGTCGTCGGCATCGCGCGGGTCCCAGCCGATGGCGGTGGGGTAGAGCAGGATGTCGGCGCCGGCCATCGCCATCAGCCGAGCGCCTTCCGGATACCACTGGTCCCAGCACACCAGCACGCCGAGATTGCCGACGCTGGTGGGAATCGGGGTGAAGCCGCTGTCGCCGTTCAGTTTCACCGCGTCGCCGGGGGTGAAATAGAATTTTTCGTAGAAGCCGGGATCGTCCGGGATGTGCATCTTGCGGTAGGTGCCCGCCAGGGTGCCGTCTTTCTCGAACACCACGGCGGTATTGTGGAACACGCCCGGCGCGCGTTTTTCGAAGAGTGATCCCACCAGCACGACGTTGTACTGCTTCGCCCAGCGCGACAGGGTTTGTGCGCTCGGGCCGTCCAGCGGCTCCGCGAGATCAAACAGCGCGGTGTCTTCGGTCTGGCAGAAGTAATGCGTGCAGTGCAGTTCCTGCAGCAGCACCAGTTCCGGCTTGCCGGCGTCCACCAGCTGTTTCAGCAGACGCTCGGTTTCCGCCAGGCTTTTGGCTTTGTCCGGCCAGGCCGGTTGCTGGATCACGCCAACGCGCAGGGTTTTGTTGTTCATTTTGCTCGAACCTTTTGTCGGTGCTGATACGGTTTAACGGTTGATACGGGTGGTGCCTTTCGGCAGCTGCATGGTGGCGCAGTGAGGGCCGCCATACTGCTTGATCAGGTTCCTGCCGGGCACGGGCAGCAGGCGTTTGCCGGGAAAGCACTGCTGCAGGGTGGCCAGCGCGGGCTGGTCCTGCGGGCAGTCGAATACCGGCACGATCACGCTGTTGTTCACGATCAGGAAATTGATGTAGCTGCCGGGCAGACGCTTGCCGTTTTCGTCGAACTGCGGCTGCGGGATTTCGATGGCTTTCAGCACATACGGCTGGCCGTCCGGCTGGCGGAACTGTTTGAGTTCCTCTTCCATCGCGCGCAGGTGTTCGTGGTGCGGATCATCCACATTTGAGCAGGTGGCAAAGGCGATGGTGTCGGCGCTGCAGAAGCGGGCCAGGTTGTCGATATGGCTGTCGGTGTCGTCGCCGAACAGGGCGCCCCGGCTCAGCCACAGGCAGCGTTCCAGGCCCAGCTTGTCCAGCACGAAGGCTTCGATCTGTTCCTTGGAAAAATCGTTATTGCGGTTGCTGTCCAGCAGGCAGTGGGTGGTGGTGAGCAGGGTGCCCTGTCCATCCGTCTCGATGCTGCCGCCTTCCAGCTCAAAATCGATGGACTGCAGCTCCGGCTGCCACACCTGCGCGAGGGAGCGGTTGATGCCGTTGTCCAGGTCGGCGTCGTACTTGTCGCCCCAGCCGTTGAAGCAGAAGTCCAGCAGACGGCGCTGGCCTTTCAGATCCAGGGTAATAGGACCGTAATCCCGGCACCAGGTGTCGTTGTAGGGGGCAATCACCAGCACGGGTGCCTTTAGGCAGCGTCCGCCCAGCTGGCTCAGGATCAGGTCCCGGTGGGTTTCATCCTGGCAGAGGATGACCGGCGGCACTTCCTGCGAAATGGCCACGGCCAGTTCCACATAATCCCGCTGGATCGCGGCCAGCCAGGGTTGCCAGTCGGTGGATTCATGGGGCCATGCCATGAGCACGGCTTCCTGTTCGGCCCATTCGGGCAGCAGGGAAAAACGATCAGTCATGTTTGCAGCGGGAAGGTAGTGGAAACGAGGCGGTAAAATAGCGGATTACCGCCCCGGCGGAAAGTGAATTATGGGGCAGCGTTCAGCACGCTGTGGATGACGCGGTCACCTTCGAAATAGACAGTAAAACTGCCGTAAACCCAGCGGGTTATGGGGGGGGTGCCCACGGCGGGCAGCTGCTGGTCCGGGGCGCCGAATTTCGCAGTCACCTGATCCATGCTGAGGCCGGTGTGGGGGCGTTTCACGGCGGTGTTGCCCTGCTGGCCGGCGGGGATGGCGATTTCTTCGGCCTGGGCCAGTCCGCCAGTGGCTGCAGCGATCACCAGAATCAGGGGTTTGATCAGTTTCTTCATGGTAGCCAGACCTTGTCGATTGATCTTGTTGAGTGATCTTGTAATGGATGTGCCTGCTTTCAGTTATAGCAGACAAATCCTTGCCGCCGCTAATGAATCAGCCGGGTTTATGGCCCTGATCACGCATTGTCTGCGACTGCCGCCGCCGGATGTGCCGCACGATCAGCTTGCGGTCGGAATCCAGCAATACCGAGAATTCCACGCCGATCCGGTAGATGGCGGGCGCCTCCTCGATCTTCTCGCAGGTGCGCACCTGACCGATGGCGGCGATGCTGGAGTAGGTGGGGAACAGCACCATGATCAGATGCAGGTAGCTGCCCACGGCCAGCGGGCTGCCATCGTAGAAGGAAATACCGCCTTCGCTCAGGTTCACCTGCTGCTTCTGGGCCAGTTCCTGGTCGTGGCTCACCACATATTTCGCCAGCAGCTCAATTTTTTCATCCATCGCCCGCAGGTAACTGCCCAAGGCGCGGTTATAATCGCCGACCTGGCGCAACAAGTCCCGGCTTTCGCTGTCGATAGCCTGCAGCCGGCTGATCAGCATGGCCTGGCGTGGAATGTTGTAACGGTCACTGTAGGGATCTTCTGAAATCAGGTGCTTTTCCAGGGGGGTCCGGATCAGGTGAATCCGGTCTTCCATGCGGTAAAAGTCGCGCCGTTCGATGTCGGACATGGGGCGGTTTCCTCCGGTTTGCTGAATCAAGTGTAGTCAGAAAATGCTGATGGAAAACAGTTGTTCCCGTTGTTGAGCCATCCAATCTGAATCCGTTTTTTTGCCGTGGTGTCATACGCTCCATGTTCAGACCAGTCCCGTTGTTTATCGGATTTCGCTATACCCGCGCCAAACGGCGCAATCATTTCATTTCCTTTATCTCCCTGACCTCCATTCTCGGTCTGACCCTGGGCGTGACCGTGCTGATCGTGGTGTTGTCCGTCATGAACGGGTTCGACCGCGAACTGCAGCGCCGCATTCTGGGGATGGTGCCGCAGGCCAGCGTGCTGGGTTATCGCCCGTTTGCCGACTGGCAGGCGCTGGCCGACAAGGCGCGGGCCCATCCGGGGGTGGAAGGCGCGGCCCCGTTCATCCAGCTGCAGGGGCTGCTGAGCAACAAGGGCGTGGTGGACAGTGCCTTCATTACCGGCGTGCTGCCGGAAGATGAAAAGCAGGTGTCGATCCTGCCGCAGCATATGGACGTGGGGTCGCTGGAAGACCTGCAGTCCGGTGACTTCAGCATCATTCTGGGCAGCGCCCTGGCCCGCAAGCTGGGTCTGGCGATTGGCGACAAGGTCACGCTGGTGATGCCGGAAGCGGCGATTACCCCGGCCGGCGTCGTACCGCGCTTCAAGCGCTTCACCCTGGTGGGCGTGTTCCATGTGGGCGCTGAACTGGACGGCATGGTGGGCTTCATTCATCTGGAAGACGCCGCCCGTCTGGCGAAGATGAAAGGGCAGGTGGAAGGCGTGCGCCTGAAGGTGAAGGACCTGTTCCAGGCCGGCGCCATTTCCTGGGATCTGGCCAATGGGCAGGGCGGCGATTTTTACGCCTCTGACTGGACCCGCACCCACGGCACCCTGTTCAACGCCATCAAAATGGAGAAAACCATGATGGGTCTGCTGCTGATGCTGATCGTGGCGGTGGCGGCGTTCAACATCGTATCGAGTCTGGTGATGGTGGTGACGGACAAGAAGGCCGACATCGCCATCCTGCGCACGCTGGGCGCGTCACCGGGGACGATCATGGGCGTGTTCATGGTGCAGGGCTGTGTCATCGGTGTGTTTGGCACGCTGGCGGGCACGCTGCTGGGCATCGCCATTGCGCTCAATATCAGTGATTTCTTCAACTGGCTGGAGCAGACCCTGCACACCAAGCTGATGGCGCAGTATTTCGTGAATTACCTGCCGTCGGAACTGCGTTGGGAAAACGTGGTGTTCGTCGCCGGCATGGGCTTCCTGATGAGTTTCCTTGCCACTCTCTATCCGGCGCTGAAGGCGTCCAAGGTGCAGCCTGCGGAGGCCCTGCGTTATGAGTAATGCCGTGCTGGAATGTCGTGATCTGATCAAGCATTTCGACGAAGGCCCCGAGCAGGTGCAGGTGCTGAAGTCGGTCAATTTCCGTCTGGAGAGGGGCGAGCTGGTGGCGATCATCGGCAACTCCGGTTCCGGCAAAACCACGCTGCTGCATCTGCTGAGTGGTCTGGATGTGCCGTCGTCCGGCAGTGTGCTCATCAACGGCCGCGATTTCAGTTCCCTTAGCGATAAAGAGCGCGGTTTCGTGCGCAACCAGAACATCGGTTTCGTCTACCAGTTCCATCATCTGCTGGCGGAATTCACGGCTCTGGAGAACGTGTCGATGCCGCTGCTGCTGCGCAAGGATGAGTCGATTGCCACCGTAAAAAAGCGCGCGCAGGAAATGCTGGAGCGGGTGGGGCTGGGCCATCGTCTGACCCACAAGCCGGCGGAACTGTCCGGCGGCGAACGGCAGCGGGTGGCGATTGCGCGGGCGCTGGTGACCAAACCCGGCTGCGTGATGGCGGACGAACCGACCGGCAATCTCGACGTGCACACCGCGCGGGAAATCCAGACGCTGATGCACGAACTGAATCGTGATCTGCAGACCTCGTTCCTGATCGTGACCCACGATCTGGGTCTGGCGCGGCAGGTGGGACGAGTGGTGCGGATGGTGGACGGTCATCTGCATCAGGCCGATGTCAGCGATCTGATGGTCTGACCGGCGCGGGCAGTGGCTTTACGGATTATGGCTCCTGCGGGCGGCACGCATCTTCATCTGGTTGACGATGCTCAGCCGCCACAGCAGGCGCACTGCCAGATAACTCAGCACGCTGAAAAACACCGCACTGACGCTGCATCCCACCAGCAGCGGCTGGCCGACACTCCACAGGTTGGCGGCCAGATGGTCCAGATTGAATTCGGCATCTGAAATGGCCGTGCTTTTTCCCATCAGCCACAGCCCCAGCTTGTAGCAGGCAAAGTACACCGGCGCGTAAGTGAAGGGATTGGTGACCCAGGTGGAGCCAAACGCCACCGCCAGATTGCCGCGCACCAGAATCGCCAGGGGAATTGCCAGTATCAGCTGCAGTCCTGGCGGCATGAAGGCGGAAAAAATCCCGGCAAACACACCGGCCGACACGGAGCGGCGGTTGAAATGCCAGAGGTTGGGATCGGTGATGCGGGGCCCCAGTTTCGCCACCAGCTTGTTGCTGCGCACGGTCTGGGCATCGGGCATGTGTTTTTTGAAAAACTTCTTCAAGGGGTACCAGCCTGAGTAGTCTGCGAGCGGCCATCATGCCCGCGGAATCGGGATTCACCAATGCTTTTTGTACAGGGACGCGGGGTACGTAATCCGGTATCGCCGCTGTGACAACGGATGTGACAGATGGTTGTTCTGATTTTAGGACTTCCGGCAGTGCTTGTCCTGAGCCTGCTGGTGCTGGACCCGCGCCCATTGGAGGCATTGTGGTGGGTGTTGGGGGTGGCCGTTCCGGGCGGGCTGGGTGCCGGGTGGCTCCTGCGCAATCGGTCAGGCTTGGCCGGCGTGCAAAAGGGGCTGCTGTTGCTGGTCGCGCTGCTGGCGGGCTGGCAGCTGGCGGGGCTGGGCAAGGAACGCTTCGCGCCCTGGCCGCTGGAGGCTGATCGTGTCTACCGGCTGGCGGGGACGGTGGAAGGTCTGCCGGAATCCAACTATTACCGTCATCGCATCCGCCTGCAGCCGGATTGTGTGAGTAGCGCAGGCGTGGACAGGACCGGTACTGCGGCCTGTGATATTTGGCAGGGTGCCCGCTGGTTCTGGCCGGTCTATGTGGAAATCAGCATTCCGCGCCGGCAGATGACGGAACCGCCCATGCCGGGTCAGCGCTGGCAGTTCGATGCCCGCTTTCAGGTCATGGAGCCCTACCGCAATCCCGGCAGCTTCAATGCGTCGCGCTGGTATCGTGCCAGTCATGTCACTGCACGCTTTACGCAAACGCCCGGCGATTCCCTGTTGCTGCTGGAGGATTCATCCGATCTGCTGGAGCGCGCCCGTTTTGCGCTGCGGCAGGTGGCGGCCTCCGGCAAAATCAGTGCGGCGGGTGTGGCGGTGCCGCTGGCACTGGTGACGGGCGATCGCTCATTGATGAAGCCGGAACACTGGCAGCTGTTCAATGCCACCGGCACCACGCATCTGATTGCGATTTCCGGTTCCCACATCGTGCTGGTGGCGGGCGTGGTGATGTGGCTGCTGGGAATTCCACTGCGACGCTGGCTGTGGCTGACACACCGCGTGCCTGCGTCCCAGGTGGCGGCGGTGGGAGCCTTTCTGGTGGCCTGGCTGTATGCCGCGATTGCCGGCTTTGGTCTGCCGGTACAGCGCGCGCTGATCATGCTGGCAGTGTATGTGCTGCTGCAGCTGGCGGGCCGGGTGCAGCAGCTGTGGTTCGGTCTGGCGCTGGCGTTTTTTCTGGTGCTGGTGTGGGACCCGATGGCGGTGTATGCGCTGGGCTTCTGGCTGTCGTTTCTCGCCGTGTTCTGGATCATCTGGATGAGTCGCGGTGCCGTGTTTCCGCTGGGCTGGCTGCGCGGCTGGGTGCGAGTGCAGGTGGGGATTTTTCTGGGGCTGGCGCCGGTGCTGCTGTGGCAGATCCAGAACGTGTCGCTGGTGTCGTGTGCGACCAATGCCTTCGCCATTCCCCTGGTGGGAGCGGTGCTGACGCCGCTGGCGCTGGTGTGGGCGTTGCTGTGGAGTCTGATCGGCGACAGCGCGAATGGACTGCTCACTCTGGCCGGCTGGCTGACCGATCTGCTGATGTGGCTGCTGGCCTGGTTTGCCGACTGGCGTTACGCCGTGCTGCATGTGCCGGCCCGGTCGGCGCTGGCCATGCTGCTGGGGCTGGCGGGGGTGGTATGGCTGTGCACGGCGGGCCTGCCGGGACGCTGGCTGGCGCCGCTGTTGTTGTTGCCGCTGCTGCTGCCGGGTCAGCGCGACTCGGCACTCTGGCTGCGCGACAGCGGCGGTCCCCTGCAACTGGCACTGCATGACCGCGACCGCGTGCTGTTCATCGGTCCGTCGTCCTGGCCGCAACTGATTCCACCCTGGCAGCAGACTTTCCTGTCCCACTGGGGTATTGGCATGAATGCCCTGCAGACGCCGGTGTCGGGTGCTGCTGACCTGTGGCGCGCCGGCAGCTGGTCGTTTGCGGAACTGCCTCTGCAGCGGAACCGGCTGGGGGAGCAGCAGGTGCAACAGCTGCAGTTTGGCGATCTTTGCGACAGCGCGGAGGCGGACGAGCTTCCAGTGCAGGTGCAGATTCCCTGGCGCGATCGCGACCGCTGCGTGGTGCGGCTGGACTGGGCGGAGCAGTCCTGGCTGCTGCTTCCCACACTCAGCCAGACGATCCAGCACGACTTGCTGCTGCATCACAAGCCGGCACTGGCGGTACGCTACATTCTGCTGAATCCTGGTCCGCAGGAACGTCTGGCGCCGGCATTGCTGCAGTTCTGGCAGCAACAGGGGGCCGAACTGATCCTGACACGACCGCCGAATGCCGGGTTGCAACAGCAGATCGAACGCAGCGCGCTGCCATTCCGGGTGGTCAGCGACACTGGCGCGCTGGAATTTTCGCGCACCCCGTCGCCGGCGTCGGATCTTTCCCCCAAACTGTGATCCGGTTTGTAGTAGCGTTCCGCAAAAATGCCAGAGTGTGCTACATTGAAAAACATTAAAAAAACAGGAGATTACAGCGCGTGAAAGTGCTCGACTTGATTGTGGCCGGTGGCCCGGTGATGTACCCCATCATTCTGTGTTCTGTGGTCGCACTGGCCATCATTGCCGAGCGTCTGTGGGCGCTGCGGGTCAACCGGATCAGCCCGCGCAATCTGATGAGCCGGGTATGGGGCTGGGTCAAGAACAGCCAGCTGGACGCGAAGAAGGTGAAGGAGCTGCGGGACTCCTCGCCGCTGGGCCGGGTGCTGGCCAACGGCCTGCTCAACGCCAAGCACGGCCGCGAGATCATGAAGGAATCCATCATCGATACCGCTACCCACGAAATCCACGAAATGGGCCGTTTCCTCAACCTGCTGGGTACCATCGCCGCCATCGCGCCGCTGCTGGGACTGCTGGGCACCGTGCTCGGCATGATCGATGTCTTCAGCACGATCGTGTTGCATGGTTCCGGCGACTCCACCCTGTTTGCCGGCGGCATTGCCGAAGCACTCTACACCACTGTGGCCGGCCTGATCGCCGCCATCCCCGCGCTGTTCTTCCACCGCTTTTTCTGCCGCCGCATCGATGAAATCTCGGTGCTGATGGAGCAGGACGCCATCAAGCTGGTGGACATCATTCATGGCGATCGTGAAGCCGAAGGCAGCGAAGGTGGCAAAGCGTGAAATTTCCCCGTCAGCCGGTTGAACCCGCCTCCATCGATCTGACGCCGCTGATCGACGTGGTATTCCTGCTGCTGATTTTCTTCATGGTGTCCACTACCTTTACCCGCGAGCGGGAAATGACGGTGGAGTTGCCGGAAGCATCGGTGGAAGCCAATGCCAATGAAAGCCCGGACCGCATCGAAATTGAAATCAGCGCCGAGGGTGAATACGCCATCAACCAGCAGCGTTTGGTGAATCGCGAAAGCGAAACACTGAGTCGCGCGTTGAGCGAGCTGGCCCAGGGCAACACCAAGCTGCCGCTGATCATCACTGCCGACGCCAAGACGCCGCACCAGGCCGTCGTCACCGCGATGGACGTTTCCGGCAAGCTCGGGTTCAGTCATCTGCGCATCACCACCCGTCAGCCGGAAAAATAAGGCTTTCCTTTTTTTATGCACAATCACCTGCAAGCACTGCTGAACCGCGTCTGGTACGGACGCGGTAGGTGGTGGCTGCCGTGCTGGCCGCTGGCGCTGCTGTTTCGTGTGCTGGTGCAGCGTCGGCGGCAACAGTTTCTCGGTGGTAAAAAAGACGTTTATCGCGCGCCGGTGCCGGTGATTGTGGTGGGCAATATCACGGTGGGTGGAACCGGCAAGACGCCGCTGACCATCTGGCTGGTGCAGCAGCTGCAGGCACATGGTTTGCGTCCCGGCATCGTCAGCCGTGGTTATGGTGGCCAGCCGCCGCATTATCCCTGGCTGATCAGGACCACCGATTCTGCCGGCAAGGTGGGCGATGAACCCATGATGCTGGCGCAGCGCACGGGCGTGCCGGTGATGATCGATCCGGATCGCAGCGCCGCCGTGCAGGCGTTACTGCAGCAGACGGATTGCAATGTGGTGATCAGTGATGACGGCCTGCAGCATTACCGGCTGGGGCGCACGTTCGAACTGGTGGTGCTGGATGGCGCGCGCGGTCTGGGGAACGGGCAGATGCTGCCGGCGGGACCGCTGCGGGAACCGGCCAGCCGTTTGCAGCAGGTGAATGCGCTGGTGGTGAACGGTGCCGCCACCCATGCATCGTTTTCCGGTTTGCCAATGACGTCCCGCTTTGCCATGCAGATCGTGCCCGGCACGTTTCAGTCCCTGCAGAATTCCAGCAGTCCCGTTGCGCCAACGGCGACAGTCGACGAAGTACGCCAGCAGCCCCGCCTGGTTGCCATCGCCGGCATCGGCAATCCGCAACGTTTTTTCGACACGCTGGCGCAGCTGGGCATCCAGTGTGAGTGTCGCGCCTTCCCCGATCATCATGCCTACACAGCCGACGACTTTGCCGGGCTGGAAAACGCCACGCTGCTCACCACGGAAAAAGACGCGGTGAAACTGCAGCAAATCGCCGGGTTGCGCGGCTGGTTCCTGCCGGTGGATGCCGGGGTTCAGCCCGGTTTGATCGATGTTATAATCGCGGCCATTCAGCGTTTCGAATCCACCCGCCACCATCTTTACTGAGTCAGCGCCATGACAGATTACCGCGTCATCATTCCCGCCCGTTTTGCTTCCACCCGTCTGCCGGGAAAACCGCTGCTGGATATCGGTGGCAAGCCCATGATACAGCGGGTATATGAACAGGCCCGCAAGAGCAGTGCGAAGGACGTGATCATCGCCACTGACGACGCGCGCATCGAAGCGGTGGCCAAGGATTTTGGCGCTACCGTCGTGATGACGGCCCACACCCACGAATCCGGCACCGACCGCCTGCAGGAAGTGGTCAGCAAGCTGGGTCTGGCCGATCAGGACATCGTGGTGAATGTGCAGGGCGACGAGCCGCTGATTCCGCCGCAGGTGATCGACCAGGTGGCGAATAATCTGGCGCAGTCAGTGGCGGGCATTTCCACGCTGTCGGAAATCATCGACGATCCGGAATGGGTGTTCGATCCCAATATCGTGAAAGTGGTGTCGGACGCGCAGGGTTATGCGCTCTATTTCAGTCGCGCGCCGATTCCCTGGTGTCGCGCTACCTACCAGCCGGGGCGCGGTGAACTGCCCACCATCATGCCGGTGCAGCGTCATATCGGCATTTACGGCTACCGCGTCAGCCTGCTGCATGATTTTGTAAAGTGGGGCCCGTGCGCGCTGGAGAAAACCGAAAGCCTCGAACAGCTGCGCGCCATGTGGCACGGCGTGAAAATCCATGTGCAGACTGCACTGGAAACGCCGCCGCCCGGTGTCGACACCGCCGAGGATCTGGAACGAGTGCGCCGCATCCTGCAGCTCAGTGGTCAGGCATGAATATCCTGTTTGTCTGCCTCGGCAATATCTGTCGTTCTCCCACGGCTGAGGCGGTGTTTCGCGGCAAGCTGCATCAGCAGCAACTTGAAAAACGTATCCGTTGCGATTCCGCCGGCACTGCCGGTTATCACGCGGGCGAAGCGCCAGACCGCCGCTCGATGCAGGCCGCTCTGCAGCGTGGCTACGACATGTCAGCGCAGCGGGCCCGTCAGGTGTGCGAAGACGATTTCGAAAATTTTGATCTCATTCTCGCGATGGATCATCGCAATCTGGCCGAACTGCGGCGTCGCGCCAGTCGCCAGCATCAGCACAAGCTGAAACTGCTGCTGGAGTTTTCCGATTCTCCCGAACAGGAAGTCCCCGATCCCTATTACGGCGGTCGCGACGGTTTCGAGCAGGTGCTGGATCTGGTGGAAAATGCCTGCGACGGCTTGCTGGAGTACCTGCAGGAACGGGTGTCTGCATGACGCTTTCCCTGCAGCACAACATTTCCCTGCAACCCTACAACACACTTCGGATCGATGCGCGCACCGACCTGTTCGCCGAACTGCATCAGCTGGATGATTGCGCACAGTTGCCGGAGCTGTGCCGGAACCGGCCGTTGCTGATTCTGGGCGGCGGCAGCAATGTCGTGCTGGCCAGAGAATTTCGCGGTCTGGTGCTGCTCAACCGTCTGCGTGGCATTCGTGTTCTGCAGGAAGATGACGACTGCGTGCAGGTACAGGTGGCCGGCGGTGAAAACTGGGACGCGTTTGTGCAGCACAGTCTGGAGCAGGGCTGGTTTGGGCTGGAAAATCTCAGTGCCATTCCCGGCACGGTGGGTGCGGCGCCGATACAGAATATTGGCGCCTACGGCGTGGAATTGAAAGACGTGCTGGAGCGGGCAGGGGTGTTTTACCTGCACGAAGGCCGGCATGCCGAACTGTCTGTCGCGCAGTGCGAGTTCGGTTACCGCGACAGCATTTTCAAGCGCGCGTTAAAGGATCGCTGTCTGATCACCCATGTCGTGTTCCGTCTGCACAAGAATCCCCAACTGAAACTGGAATACGGTGAAATCCGCGCGGAGATGGCGCAGCAGGGTTTGACGGCGGACTCGCTGACACCCATGCAGTTGCGCCAGATCATCATCACCGTGCGATCCCGCAAACTGCCGGACCCGCGCGCGCTTCCCAATGTGGGCAGTTTTTTCAAGAATCCGGTGATTCCGCTGCAACAGTTGCAGCAGCTCCGGCAGGTGTGGCCGGCCATCGTCCACTATCCGGTGGATGCGGAACATGTGAAGGTTGCTGCTGGCTGGCTGATTGACCAGCTGGGCTGGAAAGGGCGGTCGCACGGACGCGCCAGAGTGCACGACCAGCAGGCACTGGTGTTGATCAATCAGGGAGAAAACAGCGACGACCTGCTCGCATTGGCGCGACAGATTCAGGACAGTGTGCGGGAACGATTTGGAATTGAACTGGAAGCGGAACCCCTGATGATCGGGCTGGCGTAAAACACCAGCCCGATTTTTTTCAGGGCTGCTTATGCGTCGCTGGTGGTGTCGGACGCGGGGGCAACGGGTGCATCGGTGTCGGCCTGTGCTTGGCCCGCACGGGCAGCGGCTTCGGCCTGTTGGCGACGGCGGATTTCACGGGGATCGTTGGACGCCCGCTGGCCACCTTCCTCGCCTGCAGCAGCTGCAGGTGTCGTGGCGGCTGGCGCAGCGACGGTCCTGACTTCCGGTGCAGCGGGTGCCGCCAGAGTTTCTCCGGCAGTGTCCATAATGGCGGCGGCAACGACGACCGGGGCAGCAGGACGTGCAACCTCAGTCACCGGAGCAACTGACGTGACTTCCGCAGACACAGCTGGGGCAGTGTCGACTGCTGCGGGAGTTGACTCGGCAGTGTCAGTGACGGGCGCTGTTTCCGGACGCGGCTGGTGCTCCGGGCGATCCTGACGCTGCTGGCGCTCGCCACGCTCCTGTCTTTCTCCACGTTCCTGGCGCTCACCCCGTTCACGGCGGGGCGGACGGTTTTGCTGCTCACCCTGCGCTTGCACCGGCTGACCGGCTTCGGCGCCCGATGCGGTACCGGCAACGGCTTCCACATTGACGGCCTCATCCTGACACTCAACCACACCCTGCTGGCGGCGCTCTTCTGCCTGCAGTGCACTCTGGCGACGGCGACGGTTGTCGTTCGGGCTGCGACGCTTGCCGCGACGCTGGTTACCCTGGTCGGCGCCGGTGTCATCGGAGCCACTGTCAGTGGCCTGCTGCGGCTGGCGATTGCGCTCACCGCGTTCACCCCGCTCCTGGCGCTCACCCCGATCAGGACGCTCACCACGCTCGGGCCTTTCGCCCCGATCCGCTCTTTCACCGCGTTCCTGGCGCTCGCCACGCTCCTGTCTGTCGCCGCGTTCCTGCCGCTCACCGCGCTGGCCGCCCTTGCGCTCCTGCTGCTGGCCGGAACGGGGCTCCTTGTTGGCGGGAATGTTGGTGACGATTTCGTCGTCGCGCTTGCGATCACGCTGGTTGCGGTCGCGCTGGTTGCGATTGCGGTCACGCTGGTTGCGATTGCGGTCACGCTGATTGCGCGGGTTACCCTGCTGATTGCTGCGTTGCTGGCTGGCTTCCTCGACTGTTTCCTGCGGCTGGGCCTGCTGACTGCTGAACAGTTGCAGGAACCAGGAGAACAGGCGGGTGAAGAAGCTCGGTTCTTTCGGCGCCACGGGAACGGCAGCGGCCTGGGCCGGCTTTTCCTGCGGCTGGGGAGCCGGAGTGTGCGGCTGGATCATCTGCACGGCAGGCTGTTCCGGCTTTTTCAGCGCGGTCTCGCCGGGCACCAGCACCACTTCATCGACTTCATCCGCTTCCTCGATCAACTCATAGCTGGCAGCACCTTCGCCGGCCGGCAGCTGATCGGTACGGAACCGGTTCACTTCGAAGTGCGGCGTTTCCAGGTTCGGGCTGGGCAGGATCACCACGCGGACGTCATTGCGGGTCTCGATATTCACGATGTTCTGCCGTTTTTCGTTCAGCAGGTAGGTCGCGACGTTGACCGGCACCTTGGCGTGAATTTCCGAGCTGTTTTCCTTCAGCGCCTCTTCCTCGATCAGACGCATGATGTTCAGCGACAGCGAGTGCAGGTCACGGATAAAGCCAACCCCGTTGCAGCGCGGGCAGATGTGGCCACTGGTTTCACCCAGCGACGGGCGTAGACGCTGGCGCGACAGTTCCATCAGACCGAAACGCGAAATGCGACCGATCTGCACCCGGGCGCGGTCCAGTTCCAGCGACTCGCGCATGCGGTTTTCCACTTCGCGCTGGTTGCGGTTGTTGGTCATGTCGATGAAATCGACCACGATCAGGCCGCCGATATCGCGCAGACGCAGCTGGCGGGCAATTTCCTCGGCCGCTTCCAGGTTGGTGTTGAACGCCGTTTCCTCGATGTCCGCACCCTTGGTGGCCTTGGACGAGTTGATGTCGATCGACACCAGCGCCTCGGTCGGATCGATCACGATGGAACCGCCAGACGGCAGTTTCACTTCCCGTTCAAACGCGGTCTCGATCTGGGATTCGATCTGGTAGCGGTTGAAGAGGGGGATGTTGTCCTTGTACAGCTTGATCTTGCTCTCGTACTGCGGCATCACCTGACGCACGAAGTTGATGGCTTCGTCGAACACTTCCTGCGTATCTACCAGCACCTCGCCGATATCCTGGCGCAGGTAGTCGCGGATGGCGCGGATGATCACATTGCTTTCCTGATAGATCAGGAAGGGCGCCTGGCGGTTTTCCGACGCCTTGGTGATGTTTTCCCACACGTTCAGCAGGTAATCCAGGTCCCACTGCAGTTCCTCGACGCTGCGACCGATGCCCGCAGTGCGAATGATCACACCCATGTCTTCCGGCAGCTTCAGCGCGTTCATCACGTCTTTCAGCGCGGTGCGCTCATCGCCATCGATTCGGCGCGAGATGCCACCGGCACGCGGATTGTTGGGCATCAGAACCAGATAGCGGCCAGCCAGGCTGATAAAGGTGGAAAGGGCAGCGCCTTTATTGCCGCGCTCTTCCTTGCCGACCTGAATAATGATTTCCTGGCCTTCCCTGATTACATCCTTGATGGTGAAACGGCCCTGGATGTCGCGGGGGCTTTTGGTGAAATACTCGCGGGAGATTTCCTTGAGGGGCAAAAAGCCGTGACGCTCGGAACCAAAATCAACGAAGGCCGCTTCCAGGCTGGGCTCAACCCGGGTGATGCGACCTTTGTAGATATTGGATTTCTTCTGTTCACGGGTACGGTGTTCGATGTCCAGATCATAGAGTTTCTGGCCGTCCACCAGCGCAACGCGCAATTCTTCCGAATGCGTCGCATTGATTAACATTCTTTTCATGTAGATAAAGTTCCGGCAAATCGCGCTGATTGCAGGA
This sequence comes from uncultured Moraxellaceae bacterium, assembly GCA_964491665.1. Classification (GTDB taxonomy): domain Bacteria; phylum Pseudomonadota; class Gammaproteobacteria; order Pseudomonadales; family Ketobacteraceae; genus Ch67. The sequence goes on along the minus strand of CAZBII010000001.1, from coordinate 27,712 downwards.
AAACAGAGGGATTACGGCGGACTTCGGGCAGGAACAGTACATGGAATCACTGCTGCAAAACCGCCAACATCTGTACGGCGTCGTTGCAGCAGCATGAGCAGCCTGATGGGGCTGCGGATCAAATTCTCCCCCGGAGGATGTCCGGCAGGAGCACGAATATGTACGGTTTCTTCCCGTTACTTGCCAGGCGTTTTTGTTCGCCCTGTCCGGCCATGATGCCCGTCCCTGATCGCGCTGTGAGAGGTCATTGCGCGATACCTGACGGTGCGTTTGAATCAGGCCCGACAATCAGTAATCACTGGGTTTCTTGCGTCAGACGCTTGTTTACGTTCACGGTGCTGCAAGTTGTGCACACCGTACCTTTCTCGGTTTATAAACGTGCGTTGATTGGAATCGGGTTGACTGCATGTGTTGCAAAATTGGCCTCGACTCCCGGGCCAGAAACAAGGACACATGAGAATTAGGTGATCGTCTGCAACCTGAGTAGAATGGGCGTCCCTTTTGGGGACCGGCCTTGGTGCCGAATGGAACTCAGTCTGATCGAAGTGCGTGAAGACCCGTCGGGCCTCTGCTACAGCGTACAGCGCAATTTCACCCTGTTATTTCATGCGTGCTTGTTAAAGGCACACAGGAATATAGCAGGAATTATCAGCACCATCAAACAGATAGCGATAACCCATTGATTCCCCATGAATACGAATGACGCGCCCGTGAAAGTGCAGCAGGTCGAGATTGGCGCAGACCAGGCTGGTCAGCGGATCGACAACTTTCTCGTCACCCGTTTAAAAGGTGTACCCAAATCAGCCATTTACCGCATGATCCGCAAGGGCGAGGTGCGGGTGAACAAGGGCCGCATCAAGCCGGAATACAAGCTGGCGTCGGGTGATATCGTGCGTGTTCCGCCGGTCCGCACCGCCCAAAAGGACGAAGCACCGGTATTCATTGGCGACCAGTTGAAAAAGCAGCTCGAAGCCTCCATTTTGTTTGAAGATAACGGCCTGATCGTGCTGAACAAGCCATCTGGGTTGGCCGTCCATGGCGGCAGCGGCGTCAGTCTGGGGGTGATCGAGGCCCTGCGCATGATCCGTCCGCAACAGAAGTTTCTGGAGCTGGTGCACCGGCTTGATCGGGACACGTCCGGCGTTCTGCTGGTGGCCAAGAAGCGCAGCGTGCTGCGCCAGCTGCATGATGATCTGAAAGAGGGGCGGGTGGAGAAGACCTACCTTGCGCTTTTATATGGGCGCTGGAATGGCCGTCAGCACCGGATCGAGGCGCCGCTGAAGAAGTTCGATCTGGCCTCCGGTGAGCGGGTGGTGCGGGTGTCGCAGGAAGGCAAACCGTCCCTGACCCTGTTCGAACAGAAACGCCTGTTTGAAAATGCCACCCTGGTGGAGGCCAGTCCGGTCACCGGGCGTACCCATCAGATCCGGGTGCATGCCCAGTTTGCCGGCCATCCGATTGCCGGCGACGACAAGTACATTCCCCGTGAGCAGGATGCCTATTTCCGGGACAAGGGACTGAAGCGGCTGTTCCTGCACGCCTTTCGCATCGAGTTCAATGACAGCGAAGGCAAGCGGCGCCAGTTTGAAGCGCCCCTGCCGCAGGACTTGCAGGATCTGCTGAACCGACTGTAATGGCCAAAAGCCGGGAGTAGTTTCGCTATCATGACCCCGTTTCAACTGGTGGTGTTTGACTGGGATGGCACGCTGATGGATTCCCTCGCCCGCATTGTCGGCAGCATGCAGGCGGCGGCGATTGATTTGGGAATTGAGCCCCGTTCCCGCGATGCGGTGCATGATATTGTCGGTCTGGCCCTGGACGATGCCATTGCCCGGTTACACCCGGAGCTGGATACCGGTGGCATCCTCCGCATGCACGACCGTTATGCCCATCATTATGTGGAAGGCGACAGGTCTCCCAGCCCGTTTTTCGAAGGTGCTCGCGAGCTGCTGCAGGATTTGCATGACAGTGGAGCGCTGCTGAGTGTGGCCACCGGCAAAAGCCGCAAGGGACTGGATCGCATCATGCAGGCGCACGGGGTGGAGCCCCTGTTTCACAGCTCCCGCTGCGCCGACGAAACCCGCTCCAAGCCCGAGCCGGACATGCTGCTGGAAATTCTCGACTATCATGGATTGCAGCCGTCGCAGGCAGTGATGATCGGCGACACCGAATTTGATCTGGAAATGGCGAGTCGGGCCGGCGTGGCCTCGGTTGGCGTGACCTGGGGAGCGCATGATATAACACGGCTCCTGCGTCATGGTCCCAGGGCCTGCGTACATTCGGTGACAGAGTTGTCGAACTGGCTGCGCAATCCCACGGTCTGATACAACGAAATCTGTTCAGTAGAAGGTAAGTCTCATGGAACAAAATCCGAATACCGGTCGCAACGAGCGGGACCGCAACCGCAGCGCATTCAATCGGCCCAAATCCAACAAGGAGTGGAAGCTGATCGAGCGCATGGTGATGTCCGCCCAGGACGAGCAGCGCAAATCCCGGCGCTGGGGTATTTTCTTCAAGCTGCTCACGCTGGGATATCTGGTTGTGGCATTGCTGGTGTTCAGTGCGGGTCGCTGGAGTGATGGCATGCCCCACAGCGGCAAGGATCATACCGCGCTGGTGGATCTGAATGGCATCATCATGGCTGATTCCGATGCCAGTGCTGATCGTGTCGTGAAAGGTTTGCGCGAAGCGTTCAAGGCAGAACACGCCAAGGGTGTCGTGCTGCGGGTGAACAGTCCCGGCGGCAGTCCGGTGCAGTCAGGCATGGTGTACCGCGAAATCCGTCGCCTGAAGCAGGAGCATCCCGAGAAGAAAATCTACGCGGTGATCACTGATACGGGCGCTTCCGGTGCGTATTACATTTCCGCCGCTGCAGATGAGATTTACGCTGATCCTGCCAGTCTGGTTGGCTCCATCGGCGTAGTCAGTGATGGATTTGGGTTTGTGAATGCGATGGAAAAAGTCGGTGTCGAGCGTCGCGTGTTCACGTCCGGAGAAAACAAGGCGATGCTGGACCCGTTCCAGCCGGTGGACGAGCAACAGAAAGCCTATTTCTCATCGATTTTGGGCGACGTGCATCAGCAATTCATTGATGCCGTGAAGGAAGGGCGTGGCGATCGCCTGAAAGATGATCCCACTGTTTTTTCCGGTCTGTTCTGGTCTGGGCGGCAAGCGCTAGAGTTGGGTCTGATTGATGGTCTGGCCAGCCCTGGTCAGGTGGCGCGGGAGATGATCGGGCAGGAAGATATTGTCGATTACACCCCCCAGGTGAATCCGCTGGATGCGTTCGTCGGCAAGTTGGGAGTGAGCATGGCGGACCGTTTCATGACGATGCTGGGTATGGGATCGATCAGATTGCAGTAGGCAATACGCCGCGCACGAAAAACAGAAAAGGCAGTCCGGACAGGCTGCCTTTTTTGTTGGATGAAAATTTAGATCAGTTTGCGGGTTGCTTCGACAGGTGGTCTGTCTAAACGCACAGCAGGCGGTTGATGATCTGGTCTACCGTTGATTGCAATTGTGAGTGCTCGACATATACGTGGCCTTCCTCGTTGACACGGGTGGGCAGCCAGCTCAGTCGTACCAGCATGAAACCGTGTACGCAGCCGGCAAAATCCTCGGCAGAAAGTTTGACCCCTTCCTTGCAAGTCTTGTCGATCAGGTTTTGCAGCCGTGTCAGCATTTCGCGCATGTCGGTTGGCAGGGCAAAATTCTGGTTCACGGCAGCGCGATGGTTCAGCGGGTCATATCCCATCGGCACGGAATGATCGCGCAGCATCAGACGGAAATAGGCTGGATGCTCGCCGAGAAATTTCAGCAGATCCTGCGCGCTGCGCTTGAGCGTCTCAATCGGGGCTTCACCGGACTTTGCGATGTAGAGCTGTCCGATGCCTTTGCTGATACGGGAACCCATGGCGGTGAGTATGTCTTCCCGTCCGCTGAAATGCGCATAAACCGATGGCAGTTTGATGCCAATCTTGTCCGCCACATCCTGCAACTTCAGATGCTCAATACCATGCAGAGCAGCAAGTGATTCTGCTTCGTCGATGATTTTTTCCTTGGTATTTCTGCGCCGCGGTTTGTTCAGTGCCAAATCTTCGGACATTCGATTGTGCCTCGTCACACAGGGCATGCGACAGCTGCTCACATACCGTTGAACCTAACATTATAAGTGTAGACGTCAGCGGGGCATTGTTCAGAAATTAACAAAAAAAATTACGGCAAGCGGACGCCGGCAACTTCCAGCATTTCCACTAACCGTATTAGGGGGAGTCCTATCAAGGTGTTAGGGTCTCTTCCTTCGAGGCGAGTGAAGAGTGAAATGCCAAAGCCCTCGGATTTGAAGCTGCCGGCGCAGTTATACGGCTTTTCTTTCTGCAGGTAGCGTTCGATCTGGCCGTCATCAAGATTGCGGAAATGCACGTCGAATTGCTCCACATCCAGCTGGTGCTTGTGTGTGGTCGCGTCATAAACGCACAGGCTTGTGTAAAAGGTGACTTTGTTGCCGCTACTGCTTTTCAGTTGCGCGAATGCCTTTTCATGAGAGCCGGGTTTGCCGTTGATGATGCCATTCAGTACTGAGACCTGATCGCTGGCAATGATCAGTGCATCCGGACGCAAGCGAGCCACTGCTTGCGCCTTTTGCAGAGCCAGCCGCTGCACCAGTTGTGCCGGCATTTCGTCTGGCAGGGGAGTTTCGTCGATGTCGGGTGAGCAGGTGTCAAACTGGTCGAATATTTTGGCCAGCAGCTGCCTGCGAAACACTGAGCTTGATCCCAGAACAATTGGTTGCACTCGGAACTCCAGGGAAATCATGGATTAACGGAGGTGTGCGGGGCGGTCTGCCACAGGCCCTCAGCGCCACAAAAGCCGCCGCATAATCGCATACGGAAAATTGCTGTTCCAGCCCAAAAAAGCCACCAAATGCTTTGACAGGTCAAAACCTTGCAAATAGAATGGCGCGCTTATGTTTGAGCACCCTCTGCCATCTACCCTGAAACCCCTCAAACTTGCCCGCCAACAGGGCAAACTCAAGGGTTATTTGTCGCTGGATCAGCTGCCTACCCTGGTGGCTGATTGCTTGGACAGCAAAGGCAGGGTCGAGGCTGATTTGCAGCTGGAAATGCAAGGGCGCTGGCCGGTGATGTCAGGCAAGACCACGGCGACGGTTCGGATGATCTGTCAGCGTTGTCTTGAGGTTGTCGAGGTTCACCTCAAGGCTGATATTGCATTGGGCTTTGCCCAGTCAGAAGAGGCTCTTGAAGAGTTGCCCGATCATCTTGAGCCTTTCCTGCTTGAAGAGGAAGAAATTCCACTGGCGGGTCTGCTCGAGCAGGAATTGATCCTGGCAATGCCGATCGTTGCTTACCACCCCGAGTGTGAGCATGCGCCTTATCAGGCGGGCGACGCAGTTGAGGCAGTCCAGGAAGAAAAGCCCAATCCCTTCAAGGTGCTGGAGCAGTTGAAGGGCAACACGAAGAAGTTCGATAAATAATACTGTAGATACAGTAGTCAGGAGCAAACCATGGCAGTTCAGAAAAGCCGTAAAACCCGTTCCAAGCGTGGCATGCGTCGTGCGCACGATGCCTTGACTGGTCCTACCCTGTCTGAAGATTCCAAGACTGGCGAGGTGCACCGCCGTCACCACGTGACGCCCGATGGTTTCTATCGTGGCCGTCAGATCGTTGCCGGTAAAGACGACGAATAAAATCACCTTATGGTAACCCTTGCGGTTGACGCAATGGGCGGGGACCATGGTCCCCGGATTACAGTACCCGCAATCGTGCAGGCGCTTTCCGCCCGGCAGGATTTGCGGGTTTTGTTGTTTGGCCGACAATCTGATATTGCTCCCTTGCTGGGGGGGGCTGCAGTTGCAATTGCCCAGCGCCTTGAGGTCGTGCATACCGATGAATCGGTTGGCATGGCCGATTCCCCCTCAGTCGTTTTGCGTGCCAAAAAAGATTCCTCCATGCGCCTGATGCTGGATGCCGTGCGCGATGGGCGCGCGGATGGCTGCGTCAGTGCCGGCAATACCGGTGCGCTCATGGCCATGAGCCGCCACGTTCTGAAAATGGCCGACTGCATTGAGCGCCCGGCTATCGTGTCGGCACTGCCAAGACCGGATGGCCGGCATACGTTTGTGCTGGATCTGGGAGCCAATGTCAGTTGTGATTCGGAACAGCTCTATCAGTTTGCGCGCATGGGGCGGGCCGTGGCGCGTGTGCTGGATGGCATTGCGAATCCCCGGATTGCCCTGCTGAATATCGGCAGTGAAGACAGCAAGGGCAACGATCAGGTCAAGCTGGCGCAGGAGCTGATTCGGGCGGATGAGCAGCTGAACTACATCGGTTATGTCGAGGGAACCGATCTGTTTGGTGACTCTGCCGACGTGGTGGTGTGCGATGGCTTTGTTGGCAACGTGGCGCTGAAAACCATTGAGGGTCTGGCGCGTTTCATTCTGCGGGAGATTCGAACTGAGTTCTCCCGCAACTGGGTGGGGCGTTTTCTGGCCTGGCTGATCCAGCCGTACTGGCGTCGCATCGAATCTCGCATCAATCCTGGCCGTTATAATGGTGCCGCGCTGGTCGGTCTGAAGGGTGTGGTGGTCAAGAGTCACGGCAATGCCAAAACGCAGGAGTTTCTGCAGGCGCTGCTGCTGGCTGCGCAATATGTTGAAAAGCAGTTGCCGGAAAAAATCGGCCAGGAACTGTAGCCGGACAGAATAAAGATTTTGTTACGCTTCTCGCGAGCGACAGCCTGTCTGACTGAATAAGATGGGCGCTGATAATTTCGATCCCCAAGGAATGTTCATGAACAAGCAACTGGCTTTTGTTTTTCCCGGTCAGGGTTCCCAATCCGTTGGCATGCTGGCGGACCTGAATGCTGCGTATCCGGTGGTGAAATCCACATTTGATGAGGCATCCGAAGTCTTTGGCCGTGATATGTGGGCGCTGGCGCAGCAGGGACCGGAGCAGGATCTGGCACAAACCGAAATCACCCAGCCGATCATGCTGATTGCTGGTGTTGCAGTGTGGCGAGCCTGGTGTCAGGCATCTGATGTGCGTCCGGCTGTGATGGCGGGCCACAGCCTGGGTGAGTACACAGCCTATGTTTGTGCCGATGCCATTTCCCTCGCAGACGGTGTGGCGTTGGTCAAGCGTCGTGGTGAACTGATGCGCGATGCTTGCCCCGGTGGTAAAGGCAAGATGGCAGCGATTCTGGGAATGGAAGATGCGGCCCTGATTGATGTGTGTGCTCAGGCTGCTCAGGGTGAGGTGGTGCAGGCGGTGAATTTCAATGCGCCGGGACAGACCGTGATTGCCGGCCATTCCACTGCAGTGGACCGTGCTATCGAACTGGCCAAACAGGCCGGCGCCCGCAAGGCGATGCCACTGGCGGTGAGTGTGCCCTGTCACAGTGATCTGATGCGCGCCGCCAGTGAAGAACTGGCGGCCAAACTGGCGGCGACCCGGATTCATCAGCCCGTCATTCCAGTCGTTAACAATATTGATGCCCGTATCGAGCTGAATGCGGAAAAAATCCGCGAAAAGCTGATTGTCCAGCTGTACAGCCCGGTGCTGTGGGTGGATTCCGTTACCGCGATGGCTGCACAAGGTGTCACCGTCATGGTGGAGTGCGGCCCCGGCAAGGTGCTGGGCGGCATGAATAAGCGGATCGTGCGCGAGCTGAATGTGCTGAGTACCCAGGACAAGGCTGCATTTGATGCCGCGCTGGAAGCGGTCTCCGCATTGCAGAACTAAGTTATTCCAATCATAAAAACGAGTAGGGAACCATCATGTCTCTGGAAAACAAAGTGGCGCTGGTGACAGGCGCAACCCGTGGTATCGGCAAGGCAATTGCCGAAGCGTTGTTGAAACTGGGCGCCACTGTGGTAGGTACAGCCACCAGCGAAGACGGCGCGCAGCGCATTTCCGCCTATATCCAGGCGGCGGGCGGCAAGGGCCGTGGCTACTGTCTGAATGTCACCGATTCCGCGAATGTGGAACAAGTGATGGCGTCGATCCAGGAAGAGTTCGGCACGCCGCTGATCCTGGTCAACAACGCCGGCATTACCCGCGACAATCTGATGCTGCGCATGAAGGACGACGAGTGGGATCAGGTGATGGAGACCAATCTGACCTCGGTATACCGCATGAGCAAGGCGGTGCTGCGCGGCATGACCAAGGCTCGCTGGGGCCGCATCATCAACATCAGCTCGGTAGTGGGTTCCATGGGTAACGCTGGTCAGGCCAATTACAGTGCCGCCAAGGCCGGCATGGAAGGCTTCACCCGCTCACTGGCCCGCGAGATCGGGTCTCGTGGCATTACCGTTAATTCGGTGGCTCCCGGCTTTATCGATACCGATATGACGAAAGAGCTTCCCGAGGCCCACAAGGACGCCATGCTGGCCCAGATCCCTGCTGGCCGACTGGGTCAGCCGCAGGAGATTGCGGACGCTGTGTGCTTTTTGGCCCGTGAAGAATCTGGTTACATTACCGGGGCAACAATTCCTGTTAATGGCGGAATGTATATGTGATATAGTGGCCGCCACTGTATTGACGGGGGTGTCAGTACCAGCGCGCGCAATCCGGATGACAGGTCTCCCTTGATTGGGGTTGCGGAATGTTGATACTGGCACGGCGATTTTTATAAACTACAAAACCCTCATCTTTGAAGGGAAAAATCACAGGAGACAAGAGTCGTATGAGTAGCAATGTCGAAGAACGCGTCAAGAAGATCGTAGCTGAGCAGCTTGGCGTCAAACTGGAAGAAGTGACCAACGACGCTTCTTTCGTGGAAGATCTGGGGGCTGATTCTCTCGACACCGTTGAGCTGGTGATGGCTCTGGAAGAAGAATTCGAAACCGAAATTCCTGACGAAGAAGCCGAGAAGATCACCAAGGTTCAAGAAGCCATCGACTACGTTCTGGCTCACATCTGATCCTGATGGTCCGCACAAAAAAGCCGCTGTGTTCCAGCGGCTTTTTTATTGGCTAAAGTATTGTGATTCAAGCAGATAGTGTGAAGAAGCGTTACCGTTTCCCGAAATTCTTTTGACGAAATCTTTTGAAAGATATTTCATCTATATAACAATAATGTAACAGGGTTAAACTAATTTTTCGTTTGGTTCGAAAAACCTGAATTCAATTGCTGGAGGATACACCGTGTCAGGTCGCCGAGTTGTCGTAACCGGTATGGGGGCTGTGACCCCGCTGGGCAATACCGTTATTGAAACCTGGAAAGGGCTGGTGGAAGGAAAGAGCGGTATTGGCCCGATTGATACCTATGATGTGTCCCAGTATTCGACCCGGTTTGCCGGATTGATCCGCAATCTGGACATTACGGAGTACATGTCAGCCAAGGAAGCGCGCAAGATCGATCCGTTCATCCAGTATGGACTGGTGGCGGGGATTCAGGCGATTCGTGATTGTGGCCTGGAAATCAGTGATGCCAATCGTGGCCGCATCGGCGTTGCCATTGGTTCGGGCATTGGTGGTATCGGTACCATCGAGAAGAACCATGACCAGCTGCTGGCAGGAGGGCCGCGAAAGGTGAGTCCGTTCCTGGTGCCGGGATCGATCATCAATATGATTGCCGGCAATCTGTCGATCATGTTTGGTCTGCAGGGCCCTAACTGGGCGATTACCACAGCCTGTTCTACGGCTACACACTGTATTGGTTATGCGGCGCGGGTGATCAAGTATGGCGATGCGGATGTGATGGTGGCCGGTGGTGGCGAATGTGGTTCGTCGCCGCTGGGCATGGCCGGATTTGTTGCGGCGCGTGCGCTGTCGACCCGCAATGATGATCCGCAAAAAGCCAGCCGTCCCTGGGATAAGGATCGCGACGGCTTTGTGCTGGCAGACGGCGCCGGCATTCTGGTGCTGGAAGAGTACGAGCACGCGAAAAAACGCGGCGCGAAAATCTACGGTGAAGTGATCGGGTTTGGCGCCAGCGGGGATGCCCACCACATTACCTCGCCGCCGGAAGATGGACGTGGCGCAGGTGATTCCATGAGCGCGGCATTGCGGGACGCCGGAATTGCTCCCGAGGCTGTGCACTACATCAATGCGCACGGCACGTCGACGCCGGCGGGTGACATTGCGGAAACCATGGCCATCAAGCGGGTATTTGGTCCGGCGGCCTATTCGGTTTCCGTCAGCTCCACCAAGTCGATGGTGGGGCATCTGCTGGGAGCCGCTGGTGGCGTGGAAGCGGTATTCAGTCTGATGGCGATGCAGGATCAGGTCGCGCCACCCACCATCAATCTGGACAATCCGGATGAAGGCTGCGATCTGGACTACGTGCCGCATGTCGCCAAACAGCGCAAGATCGACGTCGTCATGTCCAACTCGTTTGGCTTTGGCGGCACCAATGGCACCCTGATTTTCCGGCGTGTCTGATTCCCCAGCTGTTCCTGTCTGGATCAACGGGCAGCCGCAAGACCGGTTGCCCGTTTCTGATCGCGGCCTTGCCTACGGCGATGGCTTGTTTGAAACCCTTCTTGTTACCTCTCGTGGACCTGTGCTGGCGGATTATCATCTGGACCGGCTGGAGCAGGGTTTGTTGCGTTTGCAGATTGGACTGCCGCGCCAGCAGGTGGCGGACTGGTTGCTGGCCTGGCCCGGACTGAATACTCCCGGCGTTGCCAAGCTGATCGTGACGGCGGGCAGCGGTGGCCGTGGCTATTCCCGTGCCGGTGCCAACCTGCCGCTTTGTATTTTTTCCCACCATCCGGCACCGGTTTATCCGGCGGCATTTTATGAGCAGGGCATTCGGGTTTTTCCCTGTGCGACGCGTCTGGGTTGTAATCCGCAACTGGCAGGCATCAAGCATCTGAACCGGCTGGAGCAGGTGCTGGCGCGCAACGAATGGGGGAGTGCTGACGAGTTTCAGGAAGGGTTGCTGTGCGATCAGACCGGACGCCCGGTGGAAGGCACCATGAGCAACCTGTTCCTGGTAGAAGCCGGGCAGGTGGTGACGCCGCCGCTGGACCAGTGCGGGGTAGCTGGTGTGATGCGGCGCTGGCTGCTGGAGCAGTTACCGCTGCAGGGCCTGAACGTATCCGAGACCCCAGTCACACTGGACCGTTTTCGCCTTGCCGAGGAACGCTTTTTTTGTAACAGTGTTCTGGGTGTGTGGCCCGTGAGCCACTTTCAACAAGATCGCTGGCCAGTCGGACCAGTGACCCGACTGGCGCAACAGTTGATTCGGTCCCATTTCTTTTGATGAAACGTTATCTGCTTTTTATCTACATGGCAGTATTGGTGGTTGCACTGATGGCTGTCAGCGCCCTGTTTTACCTGCATTTCTGGGGGGAGACTCCCCTGCCGGTCGAAGCGCCCACCGTCATTGAAGTGGAGCCCGGTTCGTCGGTTTACCGCCTGTCGCAGCAGCTGGAAGAAAAGTCGCTCATCAGCAGTGCGTTGGTGTTCCGTGTGTATGGACGCCTGCGCAGGCTCAATGGCGTGATCCACTCCGGCGAATATGAACTCAATCCCGGCATGACCCCGGCGGACCTGTACCGCAATCTTGCCAATGGCGTGGTGCTGCAGTACATGGTGACGCTGGTGGACGGGCAGACGGTGGACAGTTTCCAGAAAGCACTGCAGCTGGCGCCCAAGCTGGCTTACACGCTGGACAAGGTGACGCTCGCCGATGAGGCGAAGAAGTGGGGCAATTCCCGTCCCGCTCTGGAAGGCCTGTTTTATCCCGATACGTACGTTTTCCGCCGTGGCGATACCGATGTGTCGGTGCTGGAGCGTGCCTACCGGCGCATGCAGGAGCAGCTGGACGATGCCTGGACGCATCGCGCGCCGGACCTGCCTTACAAGGACAGTTACGAGGCACTGATCATGGCGTCGATCGTGGAGAAGGAAACCGGTGTTGCCAGCGAGCGCCCCCTGATTGCCGGCGTGTTTATCAACCGCCTGCGGCAGGGGATGCGTCTGCAGACTGATCCTACCGTGATTTACGGCATGGGTGAGCGCTACAAGGGTAATATCACCAAGGCGGATCTGCTGGCGTACACGCCTTACAACACCTATGTCATCGATGGTCTGCCGCCGACGCCCATAGCCAATCCCGGGCGGGCGGCGATTGAAGCGGCTTTGCATCCGGCTCCCACCAAGGCGCTCTATTTTGTGGCGAAGGGCGATGGCAGCCACCAGTTTTCCGATACGCTTGAGGAGCACGAAAAGGCGGTCAAGGAATACCAGATGAAACGCCGCTCCGATTACCGCTCCTCAGCGCAATGACAGGTCGATCATGAATCCCCGAGCACGCGGAAAATTCCTCACGGTGGAAGGCACGGAAGGTGTCGGCAAGACCACCAATATCACCTTTATCAAAAACTGGTTGCAGGGCAACGGCATCGATTTTGTGGCAACCCGGGAACCCGGCGGCACGCCGCTGGCAGAAGAATTGCGCGAGCTGCTGCTGAAACCTCGCACCGAGAAAGTTCATGAAACTGCGGAGCTGCTGATGGTGTTCGCCGCCCGGGCGCAGCATCTGGCACAGGTGATCGAGCCGGCGCTGGCGCGTGGCCAGTGGGTGCTGTGCGACCGTTTCACCGACGCCACCTATGCCTATCAGGGCGGCGGTCGCCAGATGGATGTGAATACCATCGCCACGCTGGAGAATCTGGTGCAGAAATCCCTGCGACCCGACGCCGTGTTCCTGCTGGATATTCCGGTGCAGCTGGGTCTGGAGCGGGCGCGCGGGCGCGGTGAACTGGATCGCTTCGAGCAGGAAGACATCGCCTTTTTCGAGCGGGTGCGGACGGCCTATCTGAATCGCGCGCGGCAGGACCGGCGCTATCGCGTCATCGATGCCAGTCAGACGCTGGAACAGGTGCAGGCCGCACTGGCCCGTGAACTTGACCATCTGCTGCAGGAAGCCGTCTGACCATGCTGGCCAACATCAACCAGATCCTGGCGCCGTATCCCTGGCAGCAGAACCAGTGGCAGGATCTGTGCGCGCGCCTGCAGCAGAATCATCTGCCCCATGCACTGATGCTGCGTGGCCCCGCTGGCACAGGCAAGGCCCACTTCGCGGTGGCGCTGGCGCAGATGCTGCTGTGTGAAAAGCCGGTGGCGAATGTGGCCTGCGGTCGCTGCAAGACCTGCCATCTGATCAAGGCCGGCTCGCACCCGGATCTGCTGGTGGTGGAGCCGGAGGAAGACAGCAAGGCGATCAAGGTGGACCAGGTGCGGCAGCTGGTGGAATTCGTCAGCAAGAAATCGCAGTTTTCCGGCTACCGTGCGGTGGTGATCTGTCCGGCGGAGGCGATGAACGTGAATGCGGCCAACGCGCTGCTGAAGTCGCTGGAAGAGCCCGGTGAGAAAACGATGCTGGCGCTGGTGTCGCATCAGGTCAGCGGTGTGTTACCCACCATTCGCAGCCGCTGTCAGGTGGTGGAATTCCCGCTACCGCCGCGCGAGCCGGCGCTGGCCTGGCTGGGCACGCTGCTGGGGGATGATGCCGCCAAGTCGGAGCGTCTGCTGAATGTGGCGGGCGGTGCACCGGTACTGGCGCTGGATCTGAACCAGAGCGAATGGATCGGCGAGCGTGCCACCGTGTTGCAGCACTGGCTGGGTGTGCTGCTGGGCAAGCGCGATGCGGTCCGCACCGCCGACGGCTGGAAGCAGTACCCATTGCTGGAACTGGTGGGCTGGCTGCTGGCCTGGCAGATCGACCTGATGAAAGTGGTGGCGGGTGCGCCGGCCCAGGTGGTGAATCAGGACCTGCTGGCGGACTTCAACACGGTGCAGGGCCGGCTCAATCCGGATCGCCTGTTCGGCTGTTACGGCCATTTGCAGCAGGTGCGCCGCATGCTGGAAGGGCCGTCCAACCCCAATCCCCAGCTGTTGCTGGAGGAGATCCTGCTGAAGTGGTCGCAGGCCCGGCAGTGAGACCGGCTCCGGCTGGCGCCAATGGACTGCGGTGCTACACTCACTGGTAAACGGAAACGGATTTGGTTATAAAATCCTGTCTTTTTTCAAGCCATTACTGGAATGACTATGTCGATTGGCGGTTCACGCAGCGGTATTCTTTCCCTCACCATCAAGGACAAGGCGGTGCTGTACGCGGCCTACATGCCGTTCGTGAAGAATGGCGGCCTGTTCATCCCCACCAACAAGCAGTACAAGCTGGGTGAGGAAGTGTTCCTGCTGCTGAACCTGATGGAAGAGACCGAGAAGATTCCGGTAGCCGGCAAGATCGTCTGGGTGACGCCGAAGGGTGCGCAGGGCAACCGTGCCGCCGGCATCGGTGTGCAGTTCAATGATCAGGATGACACCGCCCGCAAGAAAATCGAGACCTATCTGGCTGGCGCGCTGCAGTCGGATCGTCCCACCCACACTATGTAATGACTTCCCCGCATGTCGCCAGCGGACGGCGACGTGCAGAACACCGGCTCCACTCCCAATGCATTCCCCCGCATCCCGCTTTCCTCGAATCAGCCCGCGCTTCCATGTAAACTTCCGTCCAGTTCCTGATTTGCACGCGTTATCGTTTTCACCGGAAGGTTGTCCTGTTCATGCTCGCCCATCATCCCCTTGTTGATTCCCACTGCCATCTGGACAAGCTCGACCTGACGCCGTACGACGGCAATCTGCAGGCGGCGTTGGAGGCCGCATTTGCGCGGCAGATCAGCCATGTGGTGTGCATCGGCATCGACCTGGAAAATATCGGCACCGTGCTGCAGATTGCCGAACAGCATCCGGCCGTGTTTGCCTCGGTGGGCGTGCATCCGCTGTACCGGGACAGCCGCGAGCCCACGCTGGAAGAACTGGTGTCCTTCAGCCGGCATCCCAGGGTGATTGCCATCGGTGAAACCGGGCTGGACTATTTTTATGGCGAAGGTGACCTGCAGTGGCAGCGCGACCGTTTTCTGGTTCATATCGACGCCGCGCGCCAGACCAATCTGCCGCTGATCATCCATTCCCGTGGCGCCAAGGAAGATACGCTGGCGTTTCTGCGGGAGCGCGGAGCCGGTGAAATTCGTGGCGTCATGCACTGCTTCACTGAGGATCTGGACATGGCGAAGCGCGCCATCGATCTGGGATTCCTGATTTCGATTTCCGGCATTGTCACGTTCCGCAATGCCGATGAACTGCGCGCGGTGGTGAAGGCATTGCCGCTGGACCGTCTGCTGGTGGAAACCGACGCGCCCTGGCTGGCGCCGATTCCGCATCGTGGCAAATCCAACGAGCCGCGTTTTGTGGTGGAAGTGGCGCAGAAAGTGGCGGAAATCAAGGGCGTGTCGCTGGATGAAGTAGCACAGCAGACCACCGACAATTTTTTCAACCTGTTTACCCGCGCGACGCGGCAGTAAACGGTCTTTGAGGGAAATTTTCATATCATGCTGAATGAACCGGTTCTGTTGACAGGCATAATCGTGGCGCTGCTGCTCGGCGGTGGTGCCGGCTTTCTGATTGCCCATCTGCGGCAGCAGACAAGATTGCAAAAGGCCGAGCTGGATGCCGCGCACCAGGCCCAGTTGACCAGTCAGCAGATAGCGCAGTTGCAGCAGAGTGCCGACGAGTGGCGTCAGCGGGCGCAGCAGGCGGAAAGCGCGCAGCGTGTTGCCACTGAGGAAAAAAATGCGGTGGAAAAAAACTGGGTGCAGGCGCAGGAACAGGTGCGGCAGCTGACGGCAAATCATCAGTCCACGCTGGAAAAATTGCACAAGACCGAAGTGCAGACAGATTCCCTGCAGGCCACGCTGAAAACCGAACACGGCAAGGTGATGGATCTGGAAGCGCGCCTGCAGGCATCGCAAAAGGAAACCAGCGAAAAAGTGAAACTGCTGCAGGATGCCCGCGAGCAGATGAAGCTGGAATTTCAGGCCATCGCGCAGAAACTGTTTGAGGAAAAAAGCGAAACCTTTTCCAAACAGAGCAAATCCAGTCTGGGCGAACTGCTCAATCCGCTGAAAGAGCAGCTCGGCGAGTTCCGCAAGAAAATCGACGATGTGTACGACAAGGAAACCCGTGACCGGGTGTCACTGTTCAACGAAATTGTGGCGCTGAAGGATCTGAATACCCGCATGAGCGCCGAGGCGCTGAACCTGACCCGGGCGCTGAAAGGCGACAGCAAGGCGCAGGGCAACTGGGGCGAGATGGTGCTGGAGAAAGTGCTGGAAGCGTCCGGTCTGCAGAAAGGGCGCGAGTACGAAACCCAGGGCCATTACAGCAACGAGGATGGCCAGCGTCTGCGCCCGGACGTGATCGTGCATCTGCCGGACACCAAGCACATCGTGATCGATTCGAAAGTGTCGCTGGTGGCGTGGGAACGTTACAGCGCCGATGCCGACGAGCAGCAGCCGGCGCATCTGCAGGCGCACATCGATTCCATCAAGGCGCATATTCGCGGTCTCAGCGACAAGAATTATCAGGATCTGTACGGGATCAATGCGCCGGATTATGTGCTGATGTTCGTGCCCATCGAGCCGGCGTTCCTGAAGGCACTGGAGGCCGATCCCGAACTGTTCGGCCAGGCGTTCCAGCGCAACATCATGCTGGTGTGTCCGTCCACGCTGCTGGTGAGTCTGAAGACGATTCATAACATCTGGCGTTACGAATACCAGAACCGCAATGCGCTGGAGATTGCGCGTCAGGCGGGCGCGCTGCACGACCAGTTTGTGCTGTTCGGTGAATCCCTGCTGGAGGTGGGTGATCGCATTGGCAAGGCGCAGGAAGCGTATGAAACGGCCCACAAGCGACTGGTGTCCGGCAAGGGCAATCTGGTGCGGCGCATCGAACAGCTGGAAACCCTTGGCGCCAAGGCGCGCAAGAAAATTCCCGAGCGCCTGCTGGACGAGTCCGGCGATGCGCTGCCGCAGCCGGAGAACGCACCGGAACAGGACGCCGTGGCAGAATAGCCGGTGCGATAAAGCGGGGCGTGTGACCTTGTAGTCATCAGGCCGGCATTTTAGGCTACACTGCAGTACAGGGATGTTTCAGATCTAAGCCGAGCAATGAATCACGCCAAATCAGCCAGCCGTGTTGCGCTCCTGCTGGGAGTGCTGTTGTGGATCATGCAGGGAATCGCGCTTGCGACGCCGGATAATGCCATTGCTCCTGCAGTGGACGACGATTCCGACCCGCAGTCATTTCTCCCCAGCCTGTATTACCTGCTCGACCGTGATGGCCAGTTACAGCTGGATGATGTGCGCGGTTACGACAATTCCGACTGGATCAAGGCCGAATCCGCTGCGATGAATTTCGGCATTCTGGAAGATGTGCTCTGGATGAAGCTGGATTTGCCGGCCTCCGACGTGATTGTTCCCCGCCTGTTTGAAGTCGCCAATCATAAAATCACCCGCCTGTCGGTATTCCTGATCCGTGAGGAGGGTGGCCAGTCCAGTGTTGAAAGAATCTGGGAAATGAACGACCGCATGACGATCCAGCAGCGGCCGTTCGCCAATCGCAATTATGTATTTCCGGTGCGGCTGGAGCCGGGTGTTTCCAAAAGCCTCTATCTGCGTCTGGATAACGATTATCCCATGCGGATCCCGTTGAACCTGTGGAGCGAGGAGCAGTTCCAGAATCAGGGCGAGGCACGTTCGCTGTTTCAGGGTTTTTATTTTGGCGTCGTGTTCATCATGGCGATCTATAACCTGTGCATCTATTTTTTCGTGCGCGACAAAAGCTACGGCACCTATGCCGGCTTCATCCTGATGCTGGCCGGCTATGTGCTGGTGGATCGCGGTCTGGCGGTGCAGTATCTGTGGCCCGAGCATCCGGGGCTGGACTTCCAGATGACGCTGGTGTTTACCGCTCTGGGCTGCGCCATCAGCGTGCCATTCACGGTGAATTTCCTGTCGTTGCGCGTCCATGCCCCGGCGATCGCCAACGGGTTTCGCTATCTGTATGGCCTGTGGCTGCTGATCGCGCTGGTGGCCATTGTGCATCCGGCCACCTGGCTGCTTTATATCGTGGTGCTGGTGCTGATTCCCGGTGGCACCTCGTTGATGCTGGTGGGTTTCCTGATGTGGAAGAAAGGCGTGCCGGCCGCGCCGTACTATTCCATCGCGTGGGCAGTGATGGTGTCCGCCGCCACCATCTACGACGCCTATCTGCTGGGCCTGTTTCCGGTGTCGCTGTTCACTGAATATTCCCTGCAGGCCGGCAACATGATCGAGGTGACGCTGCTGTCGATTGGTCTGGCCTATCGTATCAAGACGCTGGACGCGGAGAAGCGCGCCGCCAACATGATCACCCGCGCCAAGAGCGAATTCCTGGCCACCATGAGCCATGAAATCCGCACCCCCATGAACGGCATTCTGGGCATGGCGGAACTGCTGCGCGACACCACGCTGACGCACCAGCAGCAGACCTATCTCAATACCATTCTGAATTCCGGCCAGACGCTGCTGACGGTGCTGAACGACATTCTGGATTTTTCCAAGATTGAAGCCGGCAAGCTGGAACTGGAATCCGTTCCCTTCAACATTCGCGCGCTGGTGGACGAAACGGCGGCCATTTTTGCGGTGCGTGCGAAAGAAAAAAATCTGCGCTACATCGTGTACATGATGCCCGACGTGCCGTCGCAGCTGCAGGGCGATCCGGTGCGGGTGCGTCAGGTGCTGGGCAACCTGATCAGCAATGCTTTCAAGTTCACGCGCGAAGGCAGTGTGCAGATTCGTGTTCGCTGCGAAACCGAATCGTCGCGCCTGCGGATTGAAGTGATCGACAGTGGTATTGGTATTCCGCCGGAGAAGCAGGCTTCCATATTCGAAAAATTCACCCAGGCCGACAGTTCCACCACGCGTCAGTACGGCGGCACTGGACTGGGACTGTCGATTTCCAAGCGCTTCATCGAATTGATGGGTGGCCAGATTGGTGTCGACAGCGAGTCGGGCAAGGGTTCCACTTTCTGGTTTACCTTGCCGCTGCAGTCGTCCGCTCTGGCGCCGGCAGACGTGCCTGAACCCGACGGCAAGGGCCGCCGTATTCTGGTGATCAGTCCGGACGGGGAATTTGCCGGTTATCTGCAAACCTATCTGCGGCAGTGGCAGTTTGTGGCGGCAACGCAACCGACGCTGCAGCAGGCGCTGGTATTGCCCGACAATGAGCCGGCACTGGATTTCATCCTGGTCGATCAGCATTGCGAGGATTTTTCCTGCAATGTGATTATCCAGTCGCTGATGGAGAAAACCTGGGCGAAGGGCGCGCAACTGATCCTGGTGCAGGAAACCGGCACGCAGCGTCATGGGTGCGAATGTCTGGAACCGCCCGCCTGGTTCGAGGAATATCCGCTGCGCATCGATGCACTGAAGCACCGACTGTGTGAGCGTGCCGAGGTTGGGGCGTCAATGCCTGCGGCAACAGAACCTGCCCCGGATTATCGCGACATGAAAATACTGGTGGTGGACGACAACGACGTGAACGCGCTGGTGGTGACGGGTTATCTGCGCAAGCTGGGTATCCAGCCGCAGGTGGTCAACAATGGCGAGAGGGCGATTGATCTGGTCTGTCGTACCAGCAATGAGTTTGATCTGGTGCTGATGGATTGCGAAATGCCCGAGATCGATGGCTATCTGGCCACGGAACGCATCCGT
Organism: uncultured Moraxellaceae bacterium; assembly: GCA_964491665.1. Classification (GTDB taxonomy): domain Bacteria; phylum Pseudomonadota; class Gammaproteobacteria; order Pseudomonadales; family Ketobacteraceae; genus Ch67. The sequence goes on along the minus strand of CAZBII010000001.1, from coordinate 8,146 downwards.
CAGTGGGAGTCCGGCCGTTCCACGCGGCGGCAACCGATTTGCGCCCTCAGTGCTCACGCGCTGCAAACCTACAAGGAGCGCTGCTTCACGTCGGGAATGGACGATTTCCTGTCGAAACCGATTGTGTTTGACCAGCTCAAGGCCGTCATTGCCCGCTATCATAAATCTGCCTGACCGGCGTGATGTAATCCCGCTTCAATTCAGCTTCCGGATATTGTTCCCATGGAATTCCTGTTTCTCGTTTTGGTCCTGATGGCAGCCGCTGGCGGCTGGTGGTATCTCTCGGATACGCGTGAGGCGGCGCTGGCGGCGGCCCAGCGTCACTGTGATCGCATGGGCGTGCAGTTTCTCGATGGCAGTGTCAGCGCCAGCGGTATCCGTTTCACCCGCAATCGTGCCGGCACGCTGGTGCTGGTGCAGAAATTCCGCTTCGAGTTTTCGTCCACGGGTGATGAGCGCTATGAGGGCAGGGCGGAGATGGTGGGGCGGCGGGTGGTGCTGATGGAACTGGAACCGCACCGGGTATAAGGACTGTATATCCTCAAAATATCCTCAACACTTTTCAATTGGTTGAAAAATCAGGGCCGAAAAAAAACCCGGCTCCTGGGGGGGGCGCCGGGTTAAGACCAATAGGAGTTAAATATGCGGTACACGATCCACGGTACCTGGACCACCGAAGTGACCCAACCAATGTTTCCTCTCACATTTGGGGGGAAGTGAGCAACATCAGCACTGTAATTATTGCTTAACATTTCGAAACATCCAGTAACCTTTTAAATCTATTTGCGATTAAAAGGGCAGGTATACACCGGTATTGGCTATAACCTTGATTTTATTGATCAATCCGTCCTTCTGAGCGCGCGGAAATCGGCGTGACATTGCCGGATTCCGCTGCTGCGGGAGGCTTGAGTGGCACCGGACGCTGGAATGGCAGTGCCGGTTCCTGCTCCTCGCCGGAGTAAACGCCGTTGCCTTTCCACGGAATCATGCGTTCATTCTCGTATTGCTGCAGGTCGATGAACGGGTATTTCACAATCTCGAAGTTGGGCGACTGGTCGATTTCATAGGGCAGGCACAGCCGCGGATGACGGCGCAGGAACTGGGTGCCCTGTTCGGTGGTGACTTTCACCAGCGGATACACGGGAAACTGGATGAAGCCGAATGATTCGGCAATGAACGACGCCGACAGATTCTTGGTGTGGCGGCCGGGCCAGCGGCGGAACAGTGGCAGCCGCCAGCTGTGGGGAATCAGGCCCCAGGGGAACAGGAAGCGGGTGAGGTCCAGCAGGTAGGTGCCATCCTGAAACGAGCCCAGCCGGTTGATCGCAAAACGGATCACCTGCTGCACGTCCTTGGTCGACAACCCTTTGGGGCGGCACAGGCGGATGTGGTCGTGTTCCATGTCCAGCAGTGGCCGGACTACCACACCTTCACCAATCCGGGTCTCGATGACCAGCTGTGTGTCCGGCGCGGCGCTGAAAAAATTGCTGAGGGTATTTTTCAGATCGCTGTCTTCCAGTTCCAGCGGGCGGCCAATGTAGAGCGCCGCGTGGGTCCAGTTGCTCATGGTGACGGTTTTGAGAATACGCTCACCGGTGCTGCGGCCTTCAATGAGCAGCACATCGCCGGGCCGGACTTCATAGCGCACCCGCTCGAAATCACACAGGGCATGGTCGCGCGGGTCGCGCTGCCGGTTCAGCCAGGCCACGAACAGCGCCAGAATGCGTTGCAGTAAGCGCATGAATTACTCCTGTCGGGGAATCAGGGCCACGGCGCGCTCCAGCACGTCCAGCGGCGTATAGAAATGGGGTGAGAAGCGGATGCCGCCGCCGCGCGGAGCGCACACCACCTGCTGGTCGCGTAGATGCTGGAACAGCGCGGGTGTGGTGATGGTGCTATGGCGGAAGGTGACAATGCCGGAGCGCAGTTCGCGGCGGGTGTCGGTAATCAGCTCCAGTTCCGGGCGGTCCCGCAGCAGCGTTTCCAGATGACGCACCCGGCGCAGCAGTTCTGACTGCACCATCGGCATGCCCACGTCTTCCAGCAGCGACAGGCTGGCCGATAGCGTGACGATGCCCAGCATGTTCGGACTGCCGCATTCAAACCGTTTGGCATCCGGCGCCGGTTCCCAGGTTTTCAGATCGTAATTGCCGCGCTCTTTCACCATGTGCCAGCCGAACTGGTGCAGGGCCAGCCGTTCGATTTGCGCATCGGCGACATACAGCAGCGCCAGTCCTTCCGGCCCCAGCATCCATTTATGGCCGTCGGCCACCAGGAAATCGGCGCCCACCTGCTGCACGTCGAAGGGCAGGGCGCCGAGGCTCTGGATGGCGTCCACGCAGAAAAGAATGCCGCGCTCGCGGCAGGCACGCCCGATGCGCACCAGATCCAGCGTCAGGCCGGTGCCGTACTGCACCGAACTCACCGACAGCAGACGTGTGCGCGCGTCCAGGCAGTCGATGATGGCCTGTTCCGGATCGGCCGTCGCCAGATCCGCTTCCACCACCGTCACGCCCTGCGTTGCCAGTGATTCCCAGACGATGCGGTTGCTGGGAAATTCCTGGTCGGTGATGACGATGCGATCGCCGTGCCGCCAGTCCAGACCCCAGGCAATGGCCGACAGGCCTTCCGAAGTGTTTTTCTGCAGGGCAATATTGCGGGTGGAGGGGGCGTTGATCAGGCGTTGCAGCTGCTGGCGCAGGGTCTGTTCCGTGCGCAGCCAGTTTTCATAACCGGCGGCACCGCGCTGGCAGTTTTCCTGTGCGAATTTGGCGAGGGCATCAGCGGCGCGACGGGGCCAGGGTGCCACGGCCGCGTGGTTCAGGTAGCAGAGGTCATCCTCGAGGGGAAATTCGGACGTCAGATCAACGGGGTTCACAGCGTGTCCTTCCAGCCGGCGTGAGGGGAATAGTCTATAGTGTTTGGAATGGTGACTCCAAGGTCATGACACCGTTGGATATCAGGATCTTGGTGCAACTGGTTGAGCTATAAGAAGTTTGCCGGCTGCAAAATGTGCGATTCCCGATCCGTGACTGATAGGAATCAGGCCTGAAATTGCGCATAATCGCGGCTGTTGTTGAATTGTGGAGGCTTGTTGGATGAGTGATTTGCAGAAAGCCAGTCAGAAAGCGCAGGAATTCCGCCGTCGCGAGGAAGAAATTCTGGAGCGTGCCCAGGAACTGTTTATCGCCCGGGGCGAGGACAAGGTGACGGTGGAGATGATCGCGGATGCGGTCAATATCGGCAAAGGCACCATCTACAAGCATTTTGAAACCAAGGATGAAATCTATCTGCGCCTCATGATTCGTTACGAGGAGCAGCTGGCGGAAATGTTCGACCGTCTGTATGAAGGCGCCGGCAAGGATCGCGCCCAGCTGGCCAAGGATTATTTTTCCTTCCGCATGAAAGAACCGGAAAAATATGCATTGTTTGACCGGCTGGAGCACAAGCTCACCAACCAGACCTCGTGTCCGGATCTGGTGGCCAAGCTGCATGAAATCCGCGCCCAGAATCTCGACAAGCTGGCGGAGGCCATCAAGACCCGCATTGCCGAGGGCAAGCTGGAAAACGTGCCGCCGTATTTTCATATCTTCGCTGCCTGGGCGCTGGTGCATGGCGCCGTGGCGCTCTACCACTCCAAGTTCTATCAGGAATTCATTGAGGACAAGGATGGCTTCTTCAACTTCCTCGGCGACATCGGTATCCGCATGGGTAACAAGCGCCCGGAGAAGGCTTCCTCAGGGAAGGACAAGAAGTAAAAAATCGGCCAGGATCGGGACGCCTGTCCTGATCCTGTTTCCTCCCAGGTATTTCCTTCCCGACCTTTCTTTCGCAAATCCGGCGTTCTTCTATACTCAATCCAGTTGAATGAGTCTGTCCGACAAGGCTGATGACGTGCGCTATTCCGTGATTCTTCTGACAATTTCCACGCTGCTGTGCGTAACTGGTTGTGTGTCCCGTTCCCCGGCGGCGAACACCGCTACGGGCATGCTGGGCGACTGGTCGCCGGTGGGCAGCCAGCGCATTACCCGGCAGAACCAGTTTGTGTTTGGCAGCCATTACCAGCTGTATGTGGGCCAGGTGCCTGCCGGTCTGCAGACGGATGAGCGCGAGGATCTGAACCGGACAGTCAGTATCGAACTGGCCCGCTATCTGCGCCGTTATTTCGCTGACGTTGAACGAGCAGATGCAGCCGAATCGCTGGGCGAGGCGCTGGACAATGCCGCCAGTGCCGGTGCAGATATCCTGCTCATGCCGCGCATGGAAAGCTGGCCCACCATTGATCCGGTGCGTGTGCATCAGTGCAAGGATGCAAAAGGCAAGGAGGAGCTGAAGCTCTCTCCCTGCAACAGTGACGATGATGAATCTGCCCAGGGTGAGCTGGCTTTTTCGGTTGCGGTGTATGACGTGCGGGCGCGGCACCAGGTGGACGCAGTGTCGGCGCATGGTCAGCGCGGCGCGGCGGCCTATCTGTACGAACGCACGCTCGAAGAACTGCAAGAATTGTGTAACGCAATTGCCGCACAGATGGCGCCCCACGGTGGCGGTCGTTGACCGTTAATCGACTGGCGCAATAAGCCAGTCTTGCGATACATGAAGTTACGATTGAGAGCTGTTATCATTCCTGGCGTTATTCAACAATCACATAAACGCTTGCCAGGGCCATTCCGTCCACTCAGGCCGTTCTGCTTTTTGTTCGTCACTTTCTGGATTTTTTGATTCCGGGGCACATGGAGCGAAATCGGGGAACTCCCATGAAACGCTTTTTTCAGGAGCTTTCAGTCGCACGCAAGCTGGTGCTGATCAATCTGTTGGTCGTGCTGGCGGCGTTATGTTTTGCGTTTGCCCTGTTTGTGATTCTGGAGCGATCCGAAGCGCGCGAGCAGGTCGTCCGCGAACTGAGCATGCAGACCGAGATGATGGCCAACAGTCTGGTCAGCAGTCTCGAACAGGCTGACAGCACACAGGCATCCGCCATACTGGCCGGATTCAGCGTTGCCTCCAATGTGCGCGACGCCATTCTGTTTGACGCCAACCGCAAAGTGCTGGCCGTCTACAATTCCAGTGAAGAAACGGCCGTTCCCGAATCCGGTTTTGCGTATCTGCACGGTGGTCATCTGCAGTGGCCGGGGATGGGGGCTCGCTCAGTGGTGTTTTCCCGCGAAGGGCTTTATCTGTATCAGGATGTCATCCGGAACGAAAAAATTCTCGGTGGCATTTATGTCCATTCCACGCTTGAACATTTCCATGCCTACAAAAGCCAGGCGCTGCTGGGAATTGCAGTGGTGTTTGCTGTTGCCCTGCTGATTGCGCTGCTGGTGACAACCCGCGTCATGAATCTGGTGACGCGTCCGGTGCGGGATCTGCTGGATGCCATCCAGTCGGTGCGCTATGACGGCAACTACAGCGTGCGCGTGCCGAAGTCTGCCGACGACGAGCTGGGTGAGCTGGCGATGGCGTTCAACAACATGCTGGTGGCGATCGGCGAGCGCGATACGGAACTCAGCAAGCAGCATCTGCGGCTGGAAGCGGAAGTGCAGGAGCGCACGCGCGAACTCAAGCTTACCAATGTCAGTCTGGAAGAAACGGTGCGCGCGTTGCAGCAGGCCAACCGCGCCATTCGCATTTCCGAGGAAAACAAACGGGTAGCGGAAGCCAGCGCGCAGGCCAAGGCGCATTTCCTGGCGAACATGAGCCATGAGTTGCGCACGCCCATGAATGGTGTGCTGGGCATGCTGTCGCTGCTCAACGATACCGAGCTGAATGAAGAGCAGCGCGATTATGTGAACGTGGCGTATGAATCCGGCCATATCCTGCTGGACCTGATCAACAATGTGCTGGATCTCTCGAAGATCGAGCAGGGCAAGCTGGTGATGGAAGCCATCGTGTTCGATGTGCGTAAATCCATCGAAGAAGTGTTTTCCATTCTGGCGGAACCGGCGCAGAGCAAGGGCCTGGAGCTGGCGCTGAACTGGCATCCGGCGACGCCCACGACAGTAGTGGGTGATCCGGTCCGTTTCAAGCAGCTGATCTTCAACCTGGTCGGTAACGCCATCAAATTCACGGCGCATGGACATGTGGCCGTGAATTTTCGCATGGTGGGCAATTTCGGCGCGCGCAAGCGTTTCCGGTTTGAAGTGACGGATACTGGCATTGGCATCAAGGATGAAGTGCGGGAACTGATTTTTGAAAAATTCTCGCAGGCGGATTCTTCCACCACGCGGGAATTTGGTGGCACCGGTCTGGGGCTGGCGCTTTGCAAGCAGCTGGCGCGGCTGATGGACGGCAACATCGGCGTCATCAGCGAGTATGGCAAGGGCAGCACCTTCTGGTTTGAAATCTGTTTTCAGGAAGCAGCGGAAGACCGGCGCAGTGCGCAGATCCAGCGTGAAGGGGAGCCGGTGGTGCTGGTGCTGGAACCCTCGGATGTCATGCAGGGATCGCTGCAGCGTTATCTTGCCGGTCTGGGAGTGGCGGCAGACTGTGTGGGCGATATCGAGCATCTGCACGATGCGCTGGCGTCGGCGGGTTCCCATTTCGATGGTGTGATTCTCGATCTTGCCGCTGGCATCGACGCGGTGAAAACCCTGCTGGGTTCAGCGGCGATGTCGGTGTTTCGCCCCCATCAGATTCTGTTGCTGGGATCGTCCCAGCAGCGGCAGCGGTTTCACGAAATAAGTGCACAGGAAATTGCCCTGCTGCTGAAACCGCTGCGTTTTGAACGCATGCGGGACGCGGTGGAGTGCCTGCTGCTGGAGCAGGCGCCGGTGAAAAAACTGCAGCCGGCCAGTCCGGTCCGGCAGCCATTGCCGCGCAGACGTCTGCTGGTGGTGGAAGACAACACGGTGAATCAGCAGGTGGCGCGAGGACGGCTGGAGAAGCTGGGCTATGATGTGCGGGTGGCCGAACATGGCGCCGCGGCGCTGGAATTGCTGCAGAAGGAACAGTTCGATCTGATATTCATGGACTGCCAGATGCCGGTGCTGGATGGTTACCAGACCACGCGTCGCATCCGGCAGGATGAAAAGAATGCGCCGGAACCGGTGCACACGCCCATCATCGCCATGACGGCACATGCGCTGGCAGGCGATCGGGAGCAATGCCTGAGAGCTGGCATGGACGACTATGTGGCCAAGCCGTTCAAGACGGAAGAGATTCGGCTGGTGCTGGAGCGCTGGCTGAAAAAACGCGATTAACGGAGCCCCGCCGAGTATGAGCAACGAGCAGACTGAACTGGGACGACTGGCGGCACAGGTCGACAATGCTGAATTCCGCAAGGGTCTGCCGCCGCTGGAAAAATGGAATCCGCCGTTCAGTGGTGATCTGGACATGCGCATCGCCCGTGATGGCAGCTGGCATTATCTGGGCACGCCGATCCTGCGCAAGGAACTGGTGCGGCTGTTTTCCACCATCCTGCTGCGTCAGGGTGACGAGTATTTTCTGGTGACGCCGGTGGAGAAATTCCGCATCCGGGTGGACGACATGCCCTTTGTCGCCGTAAGTGTCGAGTCCCGGCAGGTCGAGGGTGAACCGTTGCTGGAATTCGAAACTTCAGTGGGTGACCGGGTGATTGCTGACGCGGAACATCCGCTGCGGGTGGAACACGATCCCAGCACTGGCGAACCGGCGCCTTCCATTCAGGTGCGCGCGAATCTGGAAGCGCGTATCGCCCGCAGCGTTTTCTACCAGCTGGTGGACGCGGCGGAAGAGGTCAGTGTTGATGGCGCGAGCCAGCTGTTTGTACGCAGTGCGGGTGAGCGCTTCGTGCTGGGGAGTTTTTGACGTGTCGGGAAACTTCTGAAAACGGTCTTGGGCCGTCCCAACGACAAACCTTGCAAAACCACAGCAAACAAAACTGTTGCCAAACAAAAAGGGGCCATTGCGGCCCCTTCGTTTTTTGCGTGTCGCAATGCGTCACATGTTCGGATAGTTCGGGCCGCCAGCGCCTTCCGGCACCACCCAGTTGATATTCTGGGACGGGTCCTTGATATCGCAGGTCTTGCAGTGCACGCAGTTCTGCGCGTTGATCTGGAAGCGCTTGCTGCCGTCGGCGTTGTCGATGACTTCATACACGCCCGCCGGGCAATAGCGCTGGGCCGGTTCTGCCCACTTTGCCAGGTTCACGTTGATGGGAATATTGGCATCC